>DASQTM010000215.1:0-3241 GCA_035641875.1 Microvirga sp.
CGCGACTGGAACGGATGGGCGCGATAGCCGAGGCGCTGCAGCTCCTCCACCACCTTGGTGGGCGAAACCGCTCCGTCCCGCCATTCCACCGCAAGACGGTGGTTGGTATAGTTGAGCCGTGCGTCGAGGATGCCCGGCAGCCGGCACAGGCCGCCTTCGATCTCGTCGATGCAGGCGGCGCAGTCGATCCCCTCCACCGCAAGGTCGAGATGAGCCGTTCCGTCGTCCTGGCGTTTCACGAAGATGGAAAGGTCGAGGGTCTCGGCCATGGCAGGGTTCCCTTAGAGCGAGACGCGGCTCTTGGACCGAAAAACGGTCTCGTGGGCGCGCTTGAGAGCGATCACCAGGTCCCATTGGCCCTGCGGCATGGGTGTGAGGTTCTGGAACCGGCCGGCCGTGACCTCGACGAACTCCACCGGGATGTCGCGACGTTTGTCGGTCGGGTGGGCCAGGCGCACCTCAGGGGTCAGCCCCAGGAGCGGCTGGGCCTGTGCATCGCGGGCTGTAATGATGACGCGGGTCGCATCGCCTCCCCGTTGCAGGCTGGCTTCCACCGCCCAGTGGCGCGCATCCTGCGCGTGGGCTGCGGCCACGTCGTTCTTGAAGGAGAGCCCGGCCTTGTAGGCGCTCTCCGTCTCCACGCCGCTGAAGCTCGATAGGGCGACGCGAACCATGTAGAAATTCATGGCGAAGATGACGCCAAAGAAGGCGATGAAGTAGAACAGAACCATGCGCCCGGTGAGAATGCGGGGCGCGCGGCTTGCTGTTGCGGTGCTGAGCATCGGGGTTGTTCCTTAAGGCGCTTTGAAGTGGTCGTTCATGCGAACCGCGTCGCCGTTCGTCAGATCGGTGAGGGTGAAGCGAACATCCGTCGAGGAGAGAAACGAGGATCCCTGAGTGGTGACCAGAACGCGGGCTTCCAGCGTCTGGTCCGGCCCGACGGTGACGATGGCGCGGCCCTGCTGGTCGACCTCTCCGCCCACGATGTCGAGCTTGGCCTCGGCAAGGCCATCGACCGTGAGGGCATAGCGGCGCTCGTCGAGCTTCTTGTTGGCGACCCGGATGGTGAAGCCATTGCGGATCGAGCCGTCCGACAGGCGCACGAAGAGCGGATTGCGGTCATGCATCACGGTGAGATAGAGGCTCTGGCGCATGGCCAGGGAGGCGATCATGATCGCCCCGACGATGACCATGACGCCCGCATAGAAGAGGGTGCGCGGACGCACGATGCGGCGCACCTCCGGGCGGCCCTCCATGCGGGCCCTCACGTTCATGTCGGTGTCGTAGGCGATGAGGTCGGGCGGGCGGCCGATCTTCGCCATCACGTTGTTGCAGGCGTCGATGCACAGGCCGCACTGGATGCAGTCGAGCTGCAGCCCTTTGCGGATGTCGACCCCCGTGGGGCAAACGGCTACGCACTGGTCGCAATCGATGCAGTCGCCGGCCGGAAGGTCCTGCTTTTTCAGAACTTCGTTCTTCTTCATGGAGCCGCGAGGCTCGCCCCGGTCGTAGCGATAGGTGACGTTGAGGGCGTATTCGTCCGTCAGCGCGGCCTGGATGCGCGGCCACGGGCACATATAGGTGCAGACCTGCTCGCGCATGAAGCCCGCGAGGGTGTAGGTGGTGAAGGTGAGAATGCCGATCCAGATATAGGCCAGCGCCGGGGCCTGGAACGTGGCCAGCTCATAGACGAGGGTCGGCGCGTCCGAGAAATAAAGAACCCAGGCGCCGCCCGTCCACCAGGCGATGAGCAGCCAGATCGCGTGCTTCAGAGCCTTCTGGGCCAGGACCTTGGAGGTGAGCTTGTCCTTGTCCTTGCGCATCCGCTCGCAGCGGTCGCCCTCGATCCATCGCTCGACGGCATAGAAGAGATCGGTCCAGACCGTCTGCGGGCAGAGATAGCCGCACCAGATGCGGCCCGCGACGGCGTTCATGAGGAAGAGCGTCAGGGACGCCAGAACCAGGAGGCCGGTGAGGTAATAGACCTCCTGCGGCCAGATCTCGATGAAGAAGAAATAGAACCGGCCGTTGGCCAGGTCGACGAGAATCGCCTGATCCGGAGCGTTCGGGCCGCGATCCCAGCGGATGAAGGGCAGGAAGTAGTAGACGCCGAGCGTGATGGCGAGCACGACCCACTTGATGGTGCGGAAGCGGCCCTTCACGGCCTGCGGGTAGATGGCTTTGCGCGGGACATAGAGAGGGGCGTCATCGGCGGAAGCCGGTGCGGCGCTCGGCATGAACTGGGAGAGGGGGGCGTCAGCCATCGAATCCGTCGCAGGTCGTCGATCTGGGATGACCCGGAATAGAATGGGCGCAGGCGAGCCGCCTTGATTTGAGTCAAGCCGCGGCCGGAAGCAAGCTTCCGGCCGCGGCTTGGATCGACAGGAGAGGCCTGTTGTGCGATCAGTGCTGATTGCCGCCCAGGGAATGTACGTAGAGCGTCAGCGCCTTGATGGTCGTGTCGTCGAGGCGGCCGTGCCATGTGGGCATCACGCCGCCGCGGCCGTTCATGAGGCCTTCGGTGATGGCGGCCTTGTCGGAGCCGAAGAGCCAGATCTTGTCCGACAGGTTCGGCGCGCCGAGCTCCAGGTTGCCCTGGCCCTTGTCCCCGTGGCAGGAGGCGCAATTGTCGGCAAAGACCTTGGCCCCGGCGGCGAGGTTCGCCCCCTTGTCCGTGGGCAGGCCCGACAGGGAGCGCACGTAATCCGCCGCCTGCGAGATCTCCTCCCGCTTGAGCATGCCGTCCCGGCCGAAGGCCGGCATGGAGCCCTGGTGGCCCTTGTCGCTGGTGGAACGGGCGCCGTAGCGGATGGTGTGCTCGACCTGCGCTAGCGAGCCGCCCCAGAGCCAGTCGTCGTCGTTCAGGTTCGGGTAGCCCTTGGCTCCGCCGCCGCCAGCGCCGTGGCATGGCGCGCAATTGTCGCCGAACGAAGCCTTGCCCTGGGCCCGCGCGAAGGCGAACAGCTCCGGGTTCTGCTTGATCTCCTCGAGGGAGCTTGCGGCGAGCTTCGCCGTCATGCCTGAGCGCAGATCCTTGAGAGCCGCAAGATCGACCTCGACCGCCTCGCGCGACTGCCAGCCCAGAAGGCCCCTGGTGTAGGACGAGACCAGCGGCACGGCCGGGTAGGCGATCATGTACAGGACCCCCCAGATGATGCTCGCGTAAAAGCTCCACAGCCACCACCGCGGCAGCGGATTGTTGAGCTCCTGGATCTCGTCCCAGCTGTGCCCGGTCGTCGTG
>DASQTM010000216.1:0-8748 GCA_035641875.1 Microvirga sp.
GGTTCCGGCAGGCCGCGCAGGGCGCGCAGGACAAGCACCATATGAAGAGAAAGGGCCTCGAACCGCCCCTCCACCGTGTCCGGGATGCCCAGACCCGCGTAAAGACCGGGCGCACGGGAGGCGGTAGCGATCCTTTTATAAAGAGTCGCTATCGTGGTGCGCCTGGGATCCCTGCGGAAGAAACGGAAGATCACAGCCTAGATCCTTCCAAGCTTGTCAAAGCGAGTGCTCCGAGGTACGCCATCACAGTCCATAGGCGCAAGCTTAGCCGCGCCCCCTTTCCTGGAAGAAACATCCGATGCGTCGATATCATACCCTCCTGGTGCGCCTGGCCGCTGCAACCGTTCTCGCCTCATCCCTGGCCGCATGCACGATGGGCGAGGAATTCCAGCGCGGCTACGTGGTGGACGAGAACGCGATCAGCCAGGTCAAGCAGGGCATGAACGCCGAACAGGTCCTCCAGACCCTCGGCACGCCTTCGACGGTGTCCACGGTCGGCAACAAGAACTGGTACTACATCAGCCAGAGATCCAACCGCACCTTCCAGTTCCTAGGCGAGCAGGTGGTGGATCAGCGGGTCACGGCGGTCTATTTCAACAACAACCTGAGGGTCGAGCGCGTGGCGCTCTACGGCCTGCAGGACGGTCGGGTCTTCGACTTCATCAGCCGCACCACCCCGTCCGGCGGCCAGGAGTCCAGCTTCCTCACCCAGATCTTCCGCGGCTCGAACAACTTCAATCCCTTCGGCGCCTGATCGAAAGCTTTCCCGTCTGAAGAAGGGCCGGGCTTTGTCCCGGCCCTTTCTTTTGGGTGCGGCAAAGAAAAAAACCCGCGGCGCGAGCCGCGGGTTTTGTGCGTTGCAGGCCTTGGCCCCTATGCCGAATGCGCGAGGATCGCGAGCAGCAGAAGGGCGATGATGTTGGTGATCTTGATCGCCGGATTGACGGCAGGACCCGCCGTATCCTTGTAGGGGTCGCCGACGGTGTCGCCGGTGACCGAGGCCTTGTGGGCCTCCGAGCCCTTGTGGTGGACCGTGCCCGAGGCGTCCGTGAAGCCGTCCTCGAAGGATTTCTTCGCGTTGTCCCAGGCGCCGCCGCCCGAGGTCATGGAGATCGCCACGAAAAGGCCGGTCACGATCACGCCAAGCAGCATCGCGCCGACCGCCGAGAAGGCCTGCGACTTGCCCGCAACCCAGTAGATCACAAAATAGGTGACGATCGGCGCCAGCACCGGCAGGAGCGACGGAACGATCATCTCCTTGATCGCCGCGCGGGTGAGCATGTCAACGGCGCGGCCGTAATCGGGACGGTCGGTGCCCGCCATGATGCCCGGCTTCTCCCGGAACTGACGGCGCACCTCCTCGACCACGGCGCCCGCCGCGCGGCCCACCGCCGTCATGGCGATGCCGCCGAACAGGAACGGAATGAGGCCGCCGAAGAGCAATCCGACCACCACGTAGGGGTTGGTGAGCGAGAAGTCCGGCCTTACGTCCTGGAAGTACGGGTACTGGGCTGCATTGCGGGTGAAGTAGTCCAGGTCCGACGTATAGGCCGCGAAGAGCACCAGAGCGCCGAGACCGGCCGAGCCGATGGCATAGCCTTTGGTCACCGCCTTGGTGGTGTTGCCGACCGCGTCGAGGGCGTCCGTGGACTTGCGGACCTCCTTGGGCAGGCCCGCCATTTCGGCGATGCCGCCCGCGTTGTCCGTCACCGGGCCGAAGGCGTCGAGGGCCACGATCATGCCCGCCAGGGCCAGCATGGCCGTCACCGCGATGGCGATGCCGAAGAGGCCCGCCAGCTTGAACGCCACGATGATGCCCGCGATGATGACGATGGTCGGAAGAGCCGTGGATTCCAGCGACACGGCCAGTCCCTGGATCACGTTGGTGCCGTGGCCGGTCACCGAGGATTGGGCGATGGACCGCACGGGGCGGTAGCCGACGCCGGTATAATATTCGGTGATGACCACGATGAAGGCCGTCACCGCCAAGCCGATCATTGCGCACCAGAACAGCGACTGACCCGAGAAGTCGGCTCCGGCGACGGGTCCGAAGCCGATGGTCAGCCAGGTCACAATGGCAATCGCCACCGCCGAGAGAACGCCCGTGGCGATGAGGCCCTTGTAGAGGGCGCCCATGATGGACTCGTTCTGGCCGAGCTTCACGAAGAAGGTGCCGATGATCGATGTGACGATGCAGGCCGCCCCGATGGCGAGCGGGTACATGAGCATGGTGTCCAGGATCGGCTGACCTGCGAAGAAGATCGCCGCGAGAACCATGGTGGCGACCACGGTCACCGCGTAGGTCTCGAACAGGTCGGCGGCCATGCCGGCGCAGTCGCCGACATTGTCGCCCACGTTGTCGGCGATGGTGGCCGGATTGCGCGGATCATCCTCCGGGATGCCGGCCTCCACCTTGCCCACGAGGTCGCCGCCCACGTCGGCGCCCTTGGTGAAGATGCCGCCGCCGAGACGGGCGAAGATCGAGATCAGGGAGGCGCCGAACCCAAGGGCCACGAGGCTGTCGATGACGATCCGGTTCGATGGCTCCAGGCCGTCGATGCGGGTGAGATAGCCGTAGTAGAGGGCAACGCCCAGGAGCGCGAGGCCCGCCACCAGCATTCCGGTGACCGCTCCCGCCTTGAAGGCCACGTCCAAGCCCCCGCCGAGGGACTGGGTGGCGGCCTGGGCCGTACGCACGTTGGCGCGGACCGAAACGTTCATGCCGATGAAGCCGGCGAGGCCCGAGAGGATGGCCCCGATGGCAAAGCCGATCGCGACGCGCCCGCCGAGAAGATAGGCAATGACGGCGAAGAGCACGATGCCCACGACGCCGATGGTCATGTATTGCCGGCGGAGATAGGCCTTGGCGCCTTCGGCGATCGCGTTGGCGATCTCCTGCATGCGCTGAGAACCGGCGTCGCGCTTCATCACGTCGTTGATGGCCCAGAGGCCATACGCAATCGAGAGAAGGCCGCCCAAGATGATAAGCGTCAGTGCCATTATGCCGTCCTTGTTATGAAAAAGCAGAAAGCCGCGTGCCAAGGCCCGTATTTTGGCCTTGACGGCTTCTCCCCCCAGCGAAGTCTATACTTGGTGGCAAAAAAGAGGTCACCCCGCAACGATACTTCCGGCGAATCCCACAGAAAGACTTCATGCCGATGCGACAACCTTCGTCCGCCCCTGCCAGCTTAGCAGAACTAGGGCGATGACGACCGGGGGGAAGACGAGCCAGTTCACGCTGTCCCACCCTCCCGCGTTCAGGAGCTTGCCGGACGAGAAGGAGGCGGCCGCCACCGATCCGAAGACCAGGAAGTCGTTGGCGGCCTGCACCTTGGTGCGTTCCTCCGGACGGTAGCATTCGGTCACCAGGGCGGTCGCGCCGATAAAGCCGAAGTTCCAGCCGATCCCTAAGAGGATCAGCGTCAGCCAGAAATGCGCGATGGTGATGCCCGACAGGCCTATGGCGGCGGAAAGCGCGATCAGGACGAGGCCTGCCGCCGTGACCCACCCCTTGCCGAACCGCCCGATGAGACGGCCGGTGAAGAAGCTCGGACCGAACATGGCCAGGATATGCCACTGGATCCCAAGCGCCGCCGCTCCGACCGAATGGCCGCACCCGATCATGGCAAGGGGCGCCGCCGTCATGAGGAAGCTCATGAGACCGTAGGAGACGAGGCCCGCGGCCGCCGCGACGATGAAGCGAGGCTGCATCATGATCTCGATCAGGGGCCTGCCGCCCGCCTTCGAGGCGGCGATAACGGGGGTGGGCCGCAGGAGCATGACCACCAGCATGGACAGGAGAGCCAGGGTCGCATGGCCGAGGAAGGCCCCGGCAAACGGGGCGGTCTCGATGGCGTCCCGGGTCCAGATGACCGTTTGTGGACCTATGATCCCGGCGGCCAGTCCGCCGGTCATAACCCAGGAGATCGCCCTGGGCTTGAAGGCTTCGGAGGCCGCATCGATCGCGGCGAAGCGGTAGCTCTGGATGAAAGAGCCGTACATGCCGGCGATCAGGGTGCCGAGGCAGAAGATCACGAAGCTCAAAGAGGCGATTCCGAAGGCCGCCAGGCACCCGCCGAAGACGCCGATGCCCGCTCCGACCATGTAGCCCGTGCGCCGCCCGGCCCGGCGCATGAGCATGGCGGCCGGAATGGTGCCGAGCGCCAGCCCGAGATTGAGCAGGCTCACGGGGAGGGTGGCGAGTTCCTTGTTCGAGGCAAGGGTCTGTCCGACCAAACCGCCGAGGGAGACCACGATGGCGGGGCTTGCCCCTCCGAGCGATTGGGCGAAGGCGAGCACGAGGGCATTGCGCTTGGCGAGGGCGTCACCCCTTAGGGCCGGGACGGCACCGCTAGAAGTGGGAATATGAACCGACATCGAAGCGTCTTTCGGAATTTTGCGTCCGAAAGACCGGCAGGCCATCTCCTGCAACGACTCGGCCTATGACAGACAGCGCGACGCCGACGCTATCGGCCTCTTTCAGGAAGCTGTCGAGAGACTTTTCCGGCAATGTGCAGAGAATCTCGTAATCGTCCCCGCCCGTCAGGGCCAGATCGATCAGGCCCGGATCGGCCTGGATCGCCCCACGCACGGCGGGCGAGAGGGGGACCTGGTCGGTCTCGATGATAGCCGTGACGCCGCTGGCGCGCATCATCTTGGCCAGATCGCCCGCCAGGCCGTCAGAGACGTCCATGGCGGCGCGGGCATGAGTTCTCAAGGCAGCGGCGACACGATGGCGAGGCTGGGGGTGGAGGTAGCGATCAGCGAGAAAAGCTGCTTCCTCGGAGGAGAGGCGCTCAGCCCAGGCGGGGGCCGAGCGCAGCCTGAGCCCCAGAGCCGCATCGCCGATGGCGCCGGTCACGCAGATCACGTCGCCCTCTCGCGCGGTCGTGCGCCGGACCATCCGGCCGGCGGGCACCTGCCCGACGGCGGTGACCGACAGGGTCAGGGCTCCCCTCGCCTTGACCGTGTCGCCCCCCAGGAGCGGGCACGAAAAGTCGCGGGCGGCCTCGCCCAGGCCAGATGCGAAATCGGCAAGCCAGTCCTCGGTCCAGCCCTCGGGCAGGGCGAGGCTCAGCAGGAAGCCTGCGGGATCCGCGCCCTTCGCCGCCAGATCCGAGACATTCACTCCCAGGGCCTTGCGGGCGACGGAGCCGGGCGGGTCGTCGGGTAGAAAATGCACCGTTTCGACCAAGGCGTCGGTGGTCAGGACGAGGTCGTGCCCGGGCAGGGGTGAGAAGCAGGCGGCATCGTCCCTGAGCCCGAGGCCGCCCTCGCCTGCCAGGGGTGCGAAATAGCGGGCGATCAGACTGTCTTCGCTGGGGCGCCCGGAGGAGGTCATGTGCCGAGGGGCTCTACCGCTTCGCCTGTCCGGCCGCCTTCTTCTCCAGCTCGCCGGGGCGGACCTCGCGGGCGAGATTGTCGAGGACCGCGTTCACGAGGCCGGGCTCGTCGTCGTCGTAGAAGCCATGGGTCACGTCCACGTATTCGGTGATGACCACCCGGGCCGGCACGTCCTTGCGGAACATCAGCTCGTAGCCGCCGGCGCGCAGCACGGCGCGCAGTACCGCTTCGATGCGCTTGAGGGGCCAGCCGGCCGCCAGCGCGTTGTCCACCTTCACGTCGATGGCGCGCTGGTTCTGCACCACGCCCGACAGGATATCGCGGAAGAAGGTGGTGTCGGAGGGCTTGAACTCGATGCCTTCGACCTCGCGGCCGATCCAGAACGCCTCGAACTCCGCCAGGGCATCGATCACCCCCGTGCCCGAGATGTCCATCTGGTAGAGGGCCTGGACGGCGGCGAGGCGCGCGGCCGACCGTTCTGCGGGCTTCGTCATGGTCGGGCCTCCAGGAGTTTTCGCTTGGTGCGCAGAACGGCGAGCGCCGCATCCACCGCACCCCCGCCCTTATTCAATTCATTGACGCTCGCGCGGGTCCAGGCCTGCTGCTCATTCTCGACGGTGAGAATGCCGTTGGCGAGGGGAATGCGGCCGGCCACCGAGAGATCCATCAGGGCGCGGGCGCTCTCGCCGGCCACGATGTCGTAATGCCCCGTCTCGCCGCGGATCACGCAGCCGAGGGCCACGACCGCATCGTAGGGCTTGCCGGCCTTCTCGGCCGCATCGAGGGCGATCGCAATGGTCGAGGGAATTTCGAGCGCCCCATCGACGGTGAGCACATCGAGTGTGGCCTGAACCTCTTCGGCCACGGCCCGCGCGCCGCGCAGGAGTTCGTCGGCGAGATCGGCATAGAAGCGGGCTTCGACCACCAGAATGCGCGCACCAGGAACGGGCGGGCGGGCGGCTTGGGGCTTTTCAGAATGCGAGACCATGAGGAACCGTTTGAGACCTTTTGATAGGCATGGACCTCATCCCGGGGAGCCGCGTCTGCGGCGTCGCGAAGGACGATCCGGTGAACTCTGGAGACGCCCTCTTGCCCGGAAGGGTCCGGGTCTGACCTTCGAGACGGCCTGACGGCCCCTTCAGGATGAGGGCTTCGGGTGGAGAATGTTCCAGCGTCCCCTACCCCGCCCGGCGCGCCTCCGCAAGCCGGGCCGCGTAGCGCGCCATGAGATCCACCTCGAGATTGAGCCTGTCGCCCGCCTGGCGCTCGCCCCAGGTGGTGACCGCGAGGGTGTGGGGAATGATGAGAACGGAGAAATGGTCGCCGTCCACGGAATTGACCGTGAGCGAGGTGCCGTCGAGGCAGACCGAGCCCTTCTCGGCGATGAAGGGCGCAAGACCATGGGGCGCCCTGATGACGAAACGGGCGGTCGGGCCCCAGGGATCGTCTCCCGCCGTGATCGCCTCTCTGGCCACGATGGTGGCCAATCCGTCCACGTGCCCCGTGACGATATGGCCGCCGAGCTCGTCGCCGATCTTGAGGGAGCGCTCCAGGTTGATGCGTGTCCCTTCCCTCCAGTCGCCCACGCTGGTGCGCTCCAGGGTCTCGGCGGCGGCGTCCACCTCGAACCAGCATCCGCCCTCCCGCGGCTCGACCTTCACGACCGTAAGGCACGGCCCGCCGCAGGCGATGGAGGCGCCGAGCGCGATGGTGGCAGGATCATAGGAGGACTGAATCCGCAGGCGCTTCAGGGTGCCCTGCGTTCCTTCCGCAGCGACAACCTCGCCCACATCGGTGATGATGCCCGTGAACATCAGGGTTTCTCCCAAAACATGAAAAGGTCGGGGCCAGCCTGCTCGTCGGCCATCAGGATCAGCTCGTCCATGCGGTCCTGGAGCGCGAGGCCGAGGGCGGGCACATCGCCCCGGCCTCGCGCCGAGCGTCCGGTGACGAGAACGAGTTCATCGATAAGGTTGGCCTGCGCCAAGGCGTCCGCCAGGCCCGGCCCGCCCTCGCAGAAGACCCGCGTCAATCCGCGCGCCCCGAGACCCTGCAGCGCCTCAGGCAGAAGGACGTGGCCGTTCCGGTCCGAGGGGACGCGCAGGACCTCCACGCCCTGAGCCCTCAGAGCCGCCTCGGCTTCGATCGGAGCCTTGGCCGTCGCAACGATCCAGGTCGGGATGTCCCGAGCGGTTGTGACAACGCGCGACGTCGGAGGGATGCGCAGACCGGAATCGAGGACGATGCGGACAGGCGAGCGCGCCTCCAGCCCCGGCAGGCGCACATTCAGCAGGGGGTCGTCCGCCAGGATGGTGCCGATCCCTACCATGACCGCATCCGCATGGGCGCGCATCAGATGCACCCGCGCATTGGCGGTCTCGCCGGTGATCATCAGGCGCGGTCCCTGTCGCGATCCCGCAAAGCCCTCCGTGGTGCGGGCCAGCTTCACGGTGACGGCGGGCCGTCCCTGCGTCACGCGGGTGATGTGGCCGCGATGGGCGCGAAACGCCTCCCTGTCCAGGCAGCCGACCGTCACCTCGATCCCGGCCTCGCGCAGGCGCGCATGGCCATGACCCGCCACGCGGGAATCCGGGTCCTGGAGGGCGGAGACGACCCTGCCGATTCCGGCCCCGACCACCGCATCGGCGCAAGGGGAGGTTTTGCCGTAGTGCGAGCAGGGTTCGAGAGAGACATAAAGCGTCGCTCCTCGGGCCCGCTCGCCTGCGGCGGCGAGCGCCACCCGCTCCGCATGGGGCCGGCCGCCGGGCTGGGTTGCGCCCTGGGCCAGGATGACCGGCGCATCGCCATTTTCGTCCACGATCACCGCGCCGACGGAGGGATTGGGCCAGGTGAGACCGAGATTGCGCTCCCCGAGCGCGATGGCGAGGCGCATGAGGCGCTCGTCCTGCCCTGCTCTCCCGGAGGAAACGCGTGAGGGCATCACTCGGGCTGCACGGCTTTGCGCCTGGCCCGCCTTGGCGGAGGGTCCTCGGGCTCCTCCTCGGCCAGCTTGCCCAGGAGTTCCTCGAAGTCCCTGGCCTCGCGGAAGTTCTTGTACACGGACGCGAAGCGCACATAGGCCACGTCGTCGAGCCCCTTGAGGCCTTCCATGACCAGCTCGCCCACAGTCTCGCTCGGCACCTCGGCGTCGCCCATGCTCTCGAGCTGGCGCACGATGCCGTTGATCATCCGCTCCACCCGCTCCGGCTCCACCGGCCGCTTGCGCAGGGCCACCTCCACCGACTGCTGCAGCTTATCCCGGTCGAAGGGCACGCGCCTTCCGGAGCGCTTGACGACGATGAGCTCGCGCAGCTGGACACGCTCGAAGGTCGTGAAACGGCCGCCGCAATCCGGGCAGATGCGGCGACGCCGGATGGCCGACGAGTCGTCCGTCGGCCGCGAATC
>DASQTM010000217.1:0-3947 GCA_035641875.1 Microvirga sp.
GGTGATCCGCTCGGCCTTGCCGCCCCGGCACCTCGCCGTCACCTCCACGAGACCGCCCGGCGCTTCCAGGGTGAGGCGCGTCTCCGGCTCCTGCATGGGCAGGATGCCGCTGTCGAGCAGCACCGTCGCCACGCAGATGGAGTTGGAGCCGGACATGGGCGGGGTGTCGGCGGGCTCCATGATGATCCAGCCCATCTGCGCCCGCTTGTCCTTGGGCGGCACCAGCAGGTTCACGTGCCGGAACACCCCGCCGCGGGGCTCGTTGAGCATGAACTGGCGCAAGGCCTCGTCGGCGGCGATGAAGCGCGACTGCTGCCAGAGGGTATCGCCGGGCGGGGGCGCGACGCCGCCGACGATCACGTCGCCGACCTCTCCTTCCGCATGGCAGCTCACCACGTGGATCACCTTCGACGTGCGCATCTTCGCCTCTCCTCGATCCGGTGCTTCCCGCCGCCCGTCACCTGAAGCGCGCCGGGGAGAACGGCTTCAGATCGACGCCGCTCGGGCGGCCGTCGATCAGCTCGCCCACCATCTGCGCCGTTACCGCCGCCTGGGTCAGGCCGTGATGGGCGTGGCCGAAGGCGTAGACGATCCTGTTGTCCCGGCTCGCATGGCCGATCACCGGCAGGGAATCCGGAAGCGAGGGGCGAAAGCCCATCCAGCGCCGCGCCGGACCATCGCCGTTCAGGTGCGGGAGAAAGCGCTTGAGCCGCTGCACCATCGCGTCCGTCCGGCGATGGTTCGGCGCGGCCTTCAGGCCTGCGAACTCGACCGCCCCGCCGACCCGGTCGCCCGTATCGAGGGGCGTGGCGACGAAGCCCTCGCCCTCGAACATGATCGGCCGCCCGATCCCGAATGTCCCTGGCGGGAAGGTGGCGTTGTAGCCTCGCTCCGTGTCGAGCGGGATGTCGTCCCCCGCCTGCCGGGCGAGCATCCGCGACCAGGCCCCTGCGGCGACCACCACCTGGTCCGAGAACAGGCTCCGGGAATCCCCGTCTGTCAGAACCCGAATGCCGTCGCCGCCGGGCTCGATGGCGACCGCATGTTCGCGCACGTGAACCGCGCCGCGCACAACCGCGCTCGTGAAGATGGCGGCCGTCAGGGCGGCCGGATCGGCCACATGGCATCCGTCCGCGTAGAGAACCGCCGAAGCCACCCCATGAAGGGCGGGCTCCATCCGCTTGAGGTCGCCCGCGTCGAGCACATCCGCCCGGATGCCGAGCTCGCGCTGGCGCTCGATGAGTCCCTTCGCCTGCTCGAAGGCGCTCGGGCTCCGCCAGACCGACAGGAGGCCGCGCTCGCGCAGCACGTCCTTCAGGTCGAGAGTATCCAGCAGCGCCTTCCAGCATGGCAGCGCCTGCGCATTGATGGAGCGGATGGCCCGCATGCTGGCGTCGATCCGGCCCGGCGACGAGGCGAGCACGAAGCGCAGGAGCCACGGCGCGAGCTGAGGAAGGTAGCCTGGGCGGATCGTCAGGGGCCCCAACGGATCGAGCATCCAGCGCGGCAGGTTTCGCCACACCTTGGGGGAGGCGAGCGGCATGATGTCCGTGTGAGCGATCCAGCCCGCATTGCCGTCGGAGGGCCGGCCCGTCTTGCCCTCCGTGTCCAGCAGAGTGACCTCGTGCCCCGCATCGAGAAGCCTGTGCGCGGCCGCCGATCCGACGATGCCCGCTCCGATGATCGTGATGCGCATGGGGCCTCCGGTCACGCGGGAGACTTCTGGTCCACCACCTGGAAGCCGAGCCAGAAGGGGTCCCGGTCGTCGATGAAGATCGTGTTGAAGCCGGTCACCCGCGCCCAGCCCTCGATGGAGGGAATGATCGCATCCCGGTCCCCGACCCGGGCGCGGCCTTCGATGCGGCCGACGAAGGTCGACCCGATGATGCTCTCGTGCACGAATTCGTCGCCCTCGCTGAGCCGGCCCCGCGCGGCGAGATGCGCCATCCGGGCCGAGGTGCCGGTTCCGCAGGGCGAGCGGTCGATGGCCTTGTCGCCGTAGAACACCGCGTTGCGCGCCGTGCTGCCCTCCTTCTGCGGCCTGCCGGTCCAGAGAACATGGGTGAGGCGGTCGATGGCGGGGTTTTCCGGGTGGGCGATTCGGTATCGCGTGTTGAAGGCGTCGCGCAGCTTTGGGCTCCAGCGCAGGATGTCGGACGGGTTGACGTCCGCCAGATCGGAGTAGAGCTCCTGCGCCTCGACGATGGCGTAGAAGTTGCCGCCATAGGCGACGTCGACCATCAGCGTTCCCAACCCCTCCACATCGACCTCGTAGCCCGTCCCGTAGAGGAAGGACGGGATGTTGGTGATGCGCACCCGCTCGATGAAGGGGCCGTTCTGCTCATAGCGCGCCTCGACCACGCCCGCCGGCGTATCGAGGCGCAGCAGGCCCGGAGTCTTCGGATGGATCAACCCGTTCTCCAGAGCGATGGTGACGGTGCCGATGGCGCCGTGGCCGCACATGGGCAGGCAGCCGGAGGTCTCGATGAACAGGATGCCCACGTCGCAGTCGGGCCGGGTCGGCGGATAGAGGATCGAGCCGGACATCATGTCGTGTCCGCGCGGCTCGAACATCAATCCGGTGCGGATCCAGTCGTACTCCGCCAGGAAGTGCTGGCGGCGCTCGAACATGGTCTCGCCCTTGAGCTGCGGGATGCTGCCGCCGCCCACCACCCGGACCGGGTTTCCGCAGGTATGCCCGTCGATGCAGAAGAAGGTGTGGCGCGCCATGGCTCCGCTCGCTCCGCTCAAGGATCGCTCATCGAAGATGGATCTCGGGCGGCGCAGTCGCCGCCTGCGGGGAACGCATCAGGCCGCGGGCTTCAGCCCCACGTCGGGAAGCCTTGGACGGTTCTTCAGCGCCCGATCCATGATCGCCTCCACCTCGGCGCGCTCCCCTGCGCTCAAGGCAAGGCGCGGCGGCCGGGTCAGCGCGGAACCGCGACCCATGATCTCTTCGCACAGCTTGATGCATTGCACGAGATCCGGGCGGGCGTCGAGATGCAGGAGCGGCATGAACCAGTCATAGAGCGCCCTCGCCTCGTCGTAGCGCCCGGCCCTGGCGAGGCGGAACAGGGTCTCGCCCTCCTGCGGGAAGGCGTTCGACATGCCGGAGATCCAGCCGACCGCGCCGAGCATCACGCTCTCGACCACCACATCGTCGAGACCCGCAAACAGGACGAAGCGGTCGCCGACCATGTTCCGCGTGTCCGTGAAGCGGCGGGTATCGCCGGAGGAATCCTTGAAGCACACGATGGTGTCGCAATCCGTGAGCGAGGCCAGGATGTCGGGCGTCACGTCGTTCTTGTAGATGGGCGGGTTGTTGTAGACCATCACCGGCAGGTCCGTGGCCTTCGCCACGCCGCGGAAATGCTCGGCGGTCTCGTGCGGCTTCGACGAATACACCAGGGCGGGCATCACCATCACCCCGTCGAGCCCGACCCGCGCGGCCTCCTTGGCCACCTCGCAGGCAAACGGGGTGGTGAACTCGGCGACGCCGGCGATCACCGGCACCCGGCCGCGCGACACGGCCTTGGCGGTCTCCATCACGGCCACCTTCTCGGAGCGGCTGAGCGACGTGTTCTCGCCCACCGTGCCGCAGACGATGAGGCCCGAGACCCCGTCCCGGATCAGCCCGTCCATCACCCGGGCCGTCGCCTCCAGATCCAGCTCGAAATTGGGCTTGAACTGCGTGGTCACCGCCGGAAAGACGCCTTCCCATCCGATTGGCTTCGCCATGTTGTCACGCTCCTGCGGTGGACATTGAATATGGATCATGTAGATTGTATAAAATCTACGATGTCAAGCCGTCTTCCCGGTTGCCGCACCGGCCGGACCAGGCGTCGCTTCCGTGCCGATGCGATCCAACCAAGGAGCAAGGGGATGCAGGACCCGATTCGAACCTCCCTCCCCTGGCGGGGGCAGAAACCTTGAAAACGCAGGTAGCC
>DASQTM010000218.1:0-3455 GCA_035641875.1 Microvirga sp.
GGAGAAAAAGACCTGTTCATTCAATGACTTGAATGAGGGTCTTGGTGGAGCTGAGGGGATTCGAACCCCTGACCTCTGCAGTGCGATGCTACGCTCACCTATCTGAGCTTAGGCTAGATCCTCGACGTGCCGGTTTATCAAAACGGCAAGGAGGGGTCCAAAGGTCAGTACGCATTCTCCTCGTGCGCTTAGAGCGGCACCCACGGACTCCTCCAAAGCTAAAGAAATGCAGAGTCTAGAGAACTGCCTAAAGTCAGTCAGCGGGATCGAAAGGGATGACTCGTCGATCAGGAAAAACTCGTCTCGATGACAATTGATCTATGCCGGCCCAAGCTCGAGAGTGCGGCTCGGTCATCCTTCCCTTCAGATTTAACAACCCCGTTTGACGAGGCGCGTAAGAAGGCTGCCGTAGCGGCACTGGCTATTGCCAAGCGCAATATTAGCGCGCCTTAGGCCCAAGCTCGGGCGCTTAGCCGCCGGTCGGAAGAGGCTTCCGGTCCTATCGGCACAGGCACTTCAAAGCATCGTTGATATGGCTCCGACTTACGCTTTGCGCCATGGGGCAGTCGCTGTGCTGCGTCAGCTTAGTTCAGAAAGGCGGGGCAAGAGACGGCAGTACCGCTGTGGCGCTTCCCATATGCTTCCCAATTCGCTTAGCTGGGAAGCAAGGATTAACCCCACAAAGCCTAAGCCATTGAAAAGATTGGCGCGCCCGAAAGGATTCGAACCTCTGACCCCCAGATTCGTAGTCTGGTGCTCTATCCAGCTGAGCTACGGGCGCCCGAACGGCAGGTCGTTGCGGGAAGCAGCGACGGCCGAGGCGGGTGACTTAAAGGGTTCTGGGGCGATTGGCAAGTCTCTTGAGCAAGTCTCCCGTGAAAGGAATTCACGCAAGGCTCACAGGGGCTCCTGAGAGGCGGGGCGGTCCGGGATCGTGATCCGGAAGCGGGTTCGGCCGTCGCTGTCGTCGAGGCTGATCGTTCCGCCATGGAGGTGGATCAGCTCCGCCGCGATGGTCAGGCCAAGGCCCGTGCCCCCCTTGCGGGCCGAGCCCTGGAAGGGGGTGAAGAGATCCGCCTTGATCCTCTCGGGCATGCCGGGGCCGATATCCTCCACCTCGATGATCACCGCCTGCCCCTCGCGGGCGGCGGTCACGTCGATGCGCGGCGTACCCTCGGGCGAGCCGGCCTGGCTCAGGGCCTGGACGGCGTTGCGGACGAGGTTCACCAGAACCCGGGCGAGCTGGTCCGGGTCCGCGTCCACCATCAGGTCCTCCGGCACATGCGCCTCGAAGGTGATCCCCACCTCCGGCGCGAGATCGGTGAGGTTCGACAGGTCGGCGATCAGAGGGGCGAGCGGGATCAGCCGCCGCTGCGGCAGGGGCTCGGTCGCCCGGCCATAGGCCAGGGTCGTCTCGCAGAAGGCGATGGCGCGGTCGAGGGTGGCCACGAGCCTGGGCGCGATGCGCTGGGCGGTGTCGTCGCTCACCCGGTCGAGGCGGTCGGTGAGGAGCTGGGCGGTGGTGAGCATGTTGCGCAGCTCGTGGTTGATCTTGCTCACCGCAAGGCCGAGCTGGGCGAGGCGGCGCTTCTGGCGCAGCTCGTCGGCCAGCGCCGTCTCCATCCGGGCAAGGGCCTGCTCGGCCATGCCGATCTCGTCGGCCCGGTGCGTCGGGCGGATCACCCGGGAGGCATCCTCGGGATTGCCGGAGAAGGCGGCGATGTTGCCGGTGAGCCGCCGCACCGGGCGCACGATCACCCATTGCAGGGTGAAATAGACGAGGCTCGCGGTGATGGCCGAGATGAGCAGGGACAGGAACAGGATGTTGCGCGAGAAGTCGAGCATGGCGTTGCGCAGGGGGCGCTGATCGAGAATGATCTCGACGAAATCCACCCCCATGCCGGAGCCGACGACCCGGATCGGCTTGTCGGTGGGATCGAACAGGGTCTCGAAGGCGTCCCGGACCAGCTCGACCCGGGTGGCGCTGCGCAGGTCGACGCTCTTGCCCACCTCGGGGGGCATCTCGCCTGCGGCGAGCAGGCTCCTGCGCCCGCCGCCGCGCAGGGCGATCGCCCTGGCGCCCACCCCCTGCAGGAGGCGCAGCTCCATCTCTTCCGGCAGGCTTTCCTCGGGGGCGGCGTCGAGCACCATGGCGGCGATCCGCGCCGCCGCCAGGCGGTCGTTGAGCCAGGTCAGGCGGAAATTGGCGACGGACGGCACATAGATCAGCACTTCCGCGATCATCACGAACAGGATGGTCAGCAGCAGCAGGCGCGCGGAGAGCCCGAACCGGCTCAAGATCCGCCACGTGATCGAATGCGGCTGCTCCACGCTCATCCAGCCCTATCCTAAACGGCGAACCAGACCCATGAGGCGCCGCAGCCAGGGATTCTGAGCCGAAGGCTTCAAAAACTCCACCGCCGCGCCTTTCGTCGCCTCAGACAAAGTCGGGTAGGGATAGACCAAACCGGCCAGATCCGAAACCTTCATTCCCTTCGTCATGGCCAGAACCCACGGCACGATCAATTCCCCCGCATGGGCTCCTGCGATGGCGCAGCCCAGGATCCTGCCGCGGGGCGTCACGATCGCCTTCACGTGGCCGTGGGTCGCCTTCTCGGCGCGCGCCCGGTCGTTGTCGGCGAAGGACCAGCGCAGGATGCGGATGGCCTTGTGCCGGACCCTGGCTTCCTCCTCGCCGAGGCCCACCGCGGCAAGCTCCGGATCGGTGTAGAGGACCCGGGGGATGGGAGCGCTCCCCAGCCGGACCGGCAGCCGGAACAGGGCGTTGCGGATCACGAGGCCCGCATGGTGATTCGCCACATGGGTGAAGCGGGCGCCCGCCCCTGCCCCGCCGGCGCAATCGCCGATGGCGTAGACCCGCCGGTTCGTGGTCTTCAGCCCCCGGTCGACGGTGATCCCGGCGCTGTCGGTCACGATCCCGGCCAAGTCGAGGTCGAGCCCGTCCAAGGAGGGCTCGCGTCCCGCCGCTACGAGCAGATGGCTCCCCTCGATGGCTTCGCTGCCGGCCAGGATGATGGAGAAGCGCCCCTCCGGCCCCGGCTCGATCCGCTCGATGGACGCGCCCGCCCTGATGGCCACCCCCTCGGCCCGAAGGACGCGTTCCACGACGGCGGCCATTTCCGGGTCTTCCTTCGCCAGGATGCGCTCCTCCCCCTCGATGAGCGTCACCCTTGCGCCCAGCCGGGTGTAGGCCTGGGCGATCTCGACCCCAACCGCCCCGCCGCCGATGACCACCAGGTGATCGGGCTTCTCGTCCAGGCTGAAGACGGTGTCGTTGGTGAGGTAGGAAACCCCATCGAGGCCCGGGATCGGCGGGATGGCCGGACGGGAGCCGGTCGCGACCACGAAGCGGCGGGCCTGGATGGCCTGCCCTCCGGCGACGACGGCGCCGGCTCCGGTAAAGCGCGCCTCGGCCCGGATCACCCGCACGCCCA
>DASQTM010000219.1:0-7151 GCA_035641875.1 Microvirga sp.
CCCCCGACCATGGCCTCTGCAAGAGCCCTTTTGGTCGAGTGGGCATCGTCCGGGTGGATGCGCCGCCACCAGCCGTCAACATGATCTTCGAACGAGCCGACCTCCAGGCCGAAGAGCCGCTGCTGCTGTTCCGTCCAGATCATTCGCCCTGTCTGAACATCCCAGTCGAAAACGCCAATTCCATTCGCGCGGGTCGCAAGATCCAGCCGGTGCTCGCTTTCCGCCCGGTCGATTTCCGCCTGCTTGCGGTCGGTGATATCCCAGGTGGTTCCAACAAGAGCCTGAGGAGCGCCGTTGGCATCCCGAATGACCCTCCCATGGCCGATCAGCCAGTGAATTGCGCCATCTGGCGCCACGGTCCGATGCTCGACCTTATAGTCGCTGGCGCTGCTGTCCTCGATCGCTCTCTGAAACGTCTCCAGAACCTGATCACGGTCGTCCGGGTGCAATCCCAGGACGAACTTCTCGAACGAGACATCTTCGTTATTCGCCAGCCCATAGAGCGCCTTGGTGCGTTCGCTCCATTCGAGCGCGCCGGTGGAGAGATCGTAATGCCACAAGCCCAGCCCGGCAGTCGCGACAGCCTGACGATACACTTCAAGATCAAAGAGTGATGACAACAGATTGACCTTAGGCTCAAGGGGTGGAACAGATGAAAGGCTTGGCTGACAGCCGCGCGACCATCATCCTTCGCCGGGAGGTTGATCATAGGTGTTCAGCGGCATTTTTCTCGGCGGGCCACGCACTAATCCTATGCACGATGCGAACTTCCTACGAGGAACGACCCTCATGGATTTGCTCTGCGAATGGATCTCGGCGCCATTCAAGCCAGTATTTTGAGGATGTAGATTGAAATCGTCGAGTATTGTGACGTTCTTACCGAACGTGTGTCTTCAGACTTGAACACGCTGGAGCAATGTATCCGTAGATTACGGTAGATCATGCCTGAAACATAAGGCCGTTTAACCTGAAGTTGCTACTCGACATCTAACGAGACAAGATGTGTCGTTTCACTGTCGTGTGACTCGGTCGCGAGCAAGATCATCATTAACCTGCAAAAACAGGGGGCGGTTTCCATCTGAGCCACAGATGCAGCACGTGGCATCCCGAGGACATTAAGAACCCTCTGGAGGGCGGCCGCGAAGCCGGCGCCATAAACAACGCCAGCCTAGCCCGTGCGGCGGCCCTCGGCGTGGATATACTTAGCCCGCATCGCTTCCCAATTGACCAACCTTCTCCGGACCGGCGGTCTCCTTCTCGATGGGACTTTCCCCCGATTGATCCCTCCGCAAGGCCTGGATGACGAGCGGGTCCAGCTCCTCTCCACCCTGCTTGGCATGTGCGAGAATGGCGTCCCGCATGCCTGGAGTCCAAAAGGCGACAAGATGGTCGCGAATCCCCGCAAGTGCCTTGTCCTCCGGGTAGGAGCGAAAGAAGCCTGCAATCTGGTTGGCCATGCGGGTGAGCTTCTCGATGCTCATGCGACGGGTTCCTGTTTCAGAATGCGTTCCAAGCCATGAAAGACCGTCATGGAATCGCGCCGAGCGATGCCGATGAGGGTGATGTCGAGGGCTCGCGCCCGGTCCAGAGCCCGGGACGTGGGCGCGGAGACCGACACGAGGGTTCTGGCCCGGAAGGCGGCGATCTTCTCCACCAGTTCGAACGAGCAGCGGCTCGTGACGATGGCGAACCCCCGGCCTGGATCGGCATGGCGGCGCAGGAGCGCGCCGATCAGCTTGTCGAGAGCATTATGCCGCCCGACATCCTCGCGCACGAGCATGATGTCGCCATCGAGGGTCGCCCAGGCAGCGGCATGGACGGCGCGGGTGAGATCGTTGAGGGGCTGCGCATCCTCCATGCTGGCCAGCGCGCGCCGAATGGCGTCCACCGCAACGGGCGGAGCCTCGCCCTCTGGAGCCCTTGCGTGAGGAAGCGAGGCGAGATCGTCGATGCCGCACAGGCCGCACCCGGTTCTGCCCGAGAGCGCCCGCCTGCGGGCAAGGTGCCCGTGAAGCCGCTCCGGGACGAGGTCGATGGCGCAGCGGAGGCCGTTTTCCGCCGGCTCGACGCGAACCTGCCGGATCTCCTGCCGGTTCTCGACCATCCCTTCCGTGAGGCTGAACCCGAAGGCGAAGTCCTCCAGGTCGGAGGGAGTGACCATCATCACGGCGAAGGGCACCCCGCCATAGGCGATCTCCAGGGGCTCCTCGGCGGGCAGGGCCCTTCGGGCCGTCGAGACGGCCCCCGTGTCGAAGGCGACCACAGCGGCCCCTGCCTCCATCGCGTCGGGCAGGGGTCCCTTGTTCCTACTGGGCCGCATCGAGGCTGGTCCCGATCTGCTTGAGCGCCACATCCTCCTCGTAGAAGCGCGCCTGCCAGTCGGACGGGCGGTTGGTCTTGCGGACCTGAACGGCCGTGACCTTGTACTCCGGACAATTGGTGGCCCAATCCGAATAGTCGGTGGTGATCACGTTCGCGCCGGTCTTGGCGTGGTGGAAGGTGGTGTAGACGACGCCCGGCTGCATCCTCTCGCTGATCTGCGCCCGGAGCGCAATGTCGCCGGAGCGGCTCTCCAGGGCCACGAGATCGCCGTCCAGAATGCCGCGGTTTTCCGCGTCGAAAGGATGGATTTCGAGCAGGTCCTCCGCGTGCCACAGGCTGTTGGCGGTGCGCCGCGTCTGCGCCCCCACATTGTATTGCGACAGAATGCGGCCGGTGGTCAGGATCAGCGGGAAGAGCGATCCGGTTCTCTCCTCGGTGGGGATGAACTCCGTAATCATGAACTTGCCCTTGCCGCGCACGAAGCGGTCCACGTGCATCATCGGCGTGCCGGCCGGCGCCGCCTCGTTGCAGGGCCACTGGATCGAGCCCAGCAGGTCCAGCTTCTCGTAGGACACCCCGGCAAAGCTGGGCGTCAGCCGCGCGACCTCGTCCATGATCTCGCTCGGATGCTTGTAGTCCATCGGAAAGCCGAGCGCTTCGGCAAACGCAATGGTCACCTCCCAATCCGCAAGGCCGCCTAGGGGAGGCATGACCTTGCGCACCCGATTGATGCGCCGCTCCGCATTGGTGAAGGTGCCGTCCTTCTCCAGGAACGAGGAGCCCGGCAGGAACACATGGGCGTATTTGGCGGTCTCGTTCAGGAAGATGTCCTGGATGACCACGCATTCCATCGCCATCAGGCCCGCGGTCACGTGCTGGGTGTCCGGGTCCGATTGCGCGATGTCCTCGCCCTGGATGTAGAGGCCCTTGAACGAGCCTGCCACCGCCTCGTCCAGCATGTTGGGGATGCGCAGGCCCGGATCCCTGTCGAGAGGCACGCCCCAGAAGGCCTCGAACATCTGCCGCGTCGCATCGTCGGAGACGTGGCGGTAGCCGGAGAACTCGTGCGGGAAGGAGCCCATGTCGCAGGAGCCCTGCACGTTGTTCTGCCCGCGCAGCGGGTTCACGCCCACGCCCGAGCGGCCGATATTGCCGGTGGCCATGGCCAGGTTCGCCATGCCCATGACCATGGTCGAGCCCTGGCTGTGCTCGGTGACGCCCAGGCCGTAATAGATCGCCGCATTGCCCGCATTGGCGTAGAGGCGGGCTGCTCCGCGCACATCGGCCGCCGGCACGCCCGTCAGGTCCTCGACGGCCTCGGGGGAGTGGCGCTCGTCGGCGATGAACCGGGCCCAGCTCTCGAAATCGTCGAGATCGCAACGCTCGCGCACGTAATTCTCGTCGATCAGACCCTCGGTCACGATCACATGGGCCATGGCGTTGATGATCGCCACGTTCGTGCCCGGCAGCAATGGCAGGTGGTAATCGGCTTCGACGTGCGGCGTGCGCACGAGGTCGATCCGGCGGGGATCGATGACGATCAGGCGCGCGCCCTCGCGCAGCCTGCGCTTCATGCGCGATGCGAAGACCGGATGCCCGTCCGTGGGGTTTGCGCCGATCACGACGATCACGTCCGCATCGTCCACGGAAGCGAAATCCTGCGTGCCGGCGGAGGTGCCGAGCGTCGTCTTCAGCCCGTAGCCAGTGGGCGAGTGGCAGACCCGGGCGCAGGTATCCACGTTGTTGTTGCCGAAGCCCGCGCGCACCAGCTTCTGGACCAGGAAGGTCTCCTCGTTGGTGCAGCGGGAGGAGGTGATTCCCCCGATGGCGTTGCGACCGTACTTCGCTTGAATGCGCTTGAACTCGCCGGCCGCATGGGTCAGCGCCTCGTCCCAGGACACCTCTTGCCAGGGATCCGTGATCTTCTGGCGGATCATCGGCTTGGTGATGCGGTCCTTGTGGGTGGCGTAGCCCCAGGCGAAACGTCCCTTGACGCAGGAATGCCCCTCATTGGCCTTGCCGCCCTTGTAGGGCACCATGCGCACCACCGTGTTGCCTTTCATCTCCGCCTTGAACGAGCAGCCGACGCCGCAATAGGCGCAGGTGGTCACCACCGAATGCTCCGGGGTGCCAAGGGCGATGACGCTCTTCTCGTTGAGGGTGGCGGTGGGGCAGGCCTGCACGCAGGCCCCACAGGAGACGCATTCCGAGCCGAAGAAATCGACGCCACTGGCGGAGACGCGGGAATCGAAGCCTCGCCCCTGGATGGTGAGCGCGAAGGTCCCTTGAACCTCCTCGCAGGCGCGAACGCAGCGCGAGCAGACGATGCACTTCGAATCCTCGAAGGTGAAATAGGGGTTCGATTCATCCTTCGGAGCCTTGAGGTGGTTTTCGCCCTCGTAGCCGTAGCGTACTTCGCGCAGGCCCACCGCACCCGCCACGTCCTGCAATTCGCAATCGCCGTTGGCCGAGCAGGTCAGGCAGTCGAGGGGATGGTCGGAGATATAGAGCTCCATCACGCCGCGCCGCAGATCGGCGAGGCGCTGCGTTTGCGTGTGCACCACCATGCCTTCCTCCGCCGGCGTGGTGCAGGAGGCGGGCGTTCCGCGCCGCCCCTCGATCTCCACAAGACAGATCCGGCAGGAGCCGAAGGGCTCCAGCGAGTCGGTGGCGCAGAGCTTGGGGATCTCGGTTCCCATCGTCATGGCGGCGGCCATGACGGAGGTGCCAACAGGCACGGAGACGGGTTGCCCGTCGATGGTGAGCGTGACCAGCTTGTCCGCCTTGCGGATGGGAGTTCCGTAATCAGTTTCCTGGATCAGAGCCATTCTCAGGTGCCTCCTCTTACTCGGCGGCCGCGGGCAGGCGAGGCTTGTCGAAATCTTCCGGAAAGTGGGTGAGCGCGCTCATCACCGGCACGGGGGTCAGCCCGCCCATGGCGCAGAGCGAGGCGTCGGTCATGAGCCGGCACAGGTCGTCGAGCACCTCGAAGTTCTTCTCCGGCTCGATGCCCGCGATGATGCGGTCCATCACCTCGACGCCGCGCACCGCGCCCACGCGACAGGGGGTGCACTTGCCGCAGCTTTCCTTGGCGCAGAACTCGAAGGCGAAGCGGGCCTGCTGGGACAGGTCGACGGAATCGTCGAACACCACGACGCCGCCGTGGCCGACCAAGCCCTTCTCGGCGGCGAAGCTCTCGTAATCCATGGGAATGTCGAGCATGTGCTCCGGGAAGTACGCGCCGAGCGGCCCGCCCACCTGCACGGCCCTGACCGGCCGCTCGGAATAGGTGCCGCCGCCGAACTCCTCGATCAGCTCCCTCAAGGTGACGCCGAAGGCGAGTTCGATGAGGCCGCCGCGCTTCACGTTGCCGGCGAGCTGCACCGGAAGGGTGCCGCGGGAGCGGCCCATGCCGTACTCGGCATAGGCCTTCGCCCCGTGCTCCAGAATCCACGGCACGCTGGCAAAGGACAGCACGTTGTTCACCACGGTCGGCTTGCCGAACAGGCCCTTGAGAGCGGGCAGGGGAGGCTTCGCCCGAACCATCCCGCGCTTGCCCTCGAGGCTGTCCAGAAGCGATGTCTCCTCGCCGCAGATATAGGCGCCTGCGCCGAGCCGGGTTTCGAGGGTGAAGGACCGGCCCGAGCCCATGACCGAGGCTCCGAGGTAGCCGGCCCCTGTCGCCGCCTCGATGGCCGCGTTCATGGTGCGGTAGGCGTGCGGATATTCCGACCGGATATAGATGAAGCCCTTCGTCGCGCCGACCGCGAGGCCTGCGATGATCATCCCCTCGATCAGGGTGAAAGGATCGCCCTCCATGAGCATCCGATCGGCGAAGGTGCCGCTGTCGCCCTCGTCCGCGTTGCAGACCACATATTTCTGGTCCGCTTCCACATGCAGGACCGTGTCCCACTTGATGCCGGTGGGAAAGCCCGCTCCGCCGCGCCCGCGCAGGCCGGAGAGCTTCACCTCGTCGACGATCTCCAGGGCCGTGCGCTTCAGGGCGCGCTCAAGGCCCTTGAAGCCGCCATGGGCGCGGTAATCCGCCACCGAGACGGGATCGGCCACGCCGCAGCGCGAGAAGACCAGGCGCTGCTGCCGGGCCAGATAGGGCACATCCTCCATCCGGCCGATGCGCAGCGGGTGATCTCCGCCGGAAAGGAAGTCCGCGTCGAAAAGGCCTGCTAAGTCAGGGGGCTGAATCGGTCCATAGGCGATCCGGCCCTCGGCGGTTTCGATCTCCACGAGAGGTTCGAGCCAGAAGAGGCCGCGGGACCCGGTGCGGACGATATGGAGCGCGATGCCCTGCTGGGCTGCATGGTCGGCGATGGCGCGGGCCAGGCGGGACGAACCGAGGGCGAGGGAGGCCGCATCCTGAGAGATGAAGATCCGGGTCATGTTCTGCGCGCCTCCCTGGCCACCCCTTCAAGGATGCTCTGGTCCAGGCGGGCGACGGGTTCGCCATTGTAAAGGGCCGCGGGCGCGCAGGCGCAGAGCCCAAGGCAATAGACCGCTTCAACGGTCAGGGAGCCGTCCGAGGTTGTTTCGCCCCATTCCAGGCCCTCCCGGCGCAGCATCTCGTCGGACAGGGCGGGGCCGCCCATCGCCTGGCACGCCTCCGCCCGGCAGATCTTGAGAACATGCCGGCCTGCGGGCTTGCGGCGGAAATCGTGATAGAAGGTGACAACCCCGTGTACCTCCGCCCTGGACAGGTTCAGCGCGGAGGCAATCAGCGGCACGGCCTCATCGTCGATGAAGCCGAACTCCTCCTGAAGGGCATGGAGGATCGGGAGGGCAGGGCCGTCGAGACCGGCATGAGCCGCCACGAT
>DASQTM010000220.1:0-5642 GCA_035641875.1 Microvirga sp.
GCATGTGCCGGTCCTGGGGGCCGCCGAACGAAAAGGACGCGCTACGAGGTGACGCGTCCCGGGAGGCCAGCTCATCGCTCCCCCTCATCTTGAGGAGCAGCCGAAGGCTGCGTCTCGAAGGACGATCCAGAAAGCACATGATGCGCGAGGGAACTCCCTCTCCCGTTTGGGAGAGGGTTGGGGTGAGGGAAGACCCTCTCCGCAAAGAGCTCAGGCAGTCGTGAGCGGAGCAGGGCAAGGCGCAGCGCCGCATTCTGCACCGTCCTACCGTCACCCCTGCCCGTCTCCCGCTCGGGAGAGGGGACGCGCGGCGTTTCCCGCGCTCCCCGGATCATCCTTCGAGACGGCCTCCGGCCTCCTCAGGATGAGGTCAGTGTCCTGGGACGGCCTCGGGGCATGTCGCACAAATGGAAAAGGGCCGGTTCCACCTGGGTGGAACCGGCCCCTGCAGGTTTCGACGAAAGAGGATCAGGCGGAAGCGCGCATGACGCGGGACTGGCCGGCCTGGCTGATCGCGGCGTCCAGGGAGCGCTCCCGATCCTCCAGGCTCTCGGCCTTCTTGAGTTCCTCGAATGCCTCGCCGAGTTCGGCCTTCGCGTCGTCGAGCTGAGTATGAAGGTTCTGAGCCGATTGACGAAGGTTGTCCCGCCGCTGGGCAGCCGCGCGAGCATAGGTCGGATAGGCGAAATGGTTCGGATCGGTGATCCCGGCCTTCTGCTCCTCCGCTGCGATCTCCCGATCGAGGTCAGCCGCCATGCGGTTGAACTCGGCGATCATCATCTCGATCTGCGCCACCCGCCGACGTTTCTCGTCGACTTGAAAGCGCTTGAGGCGGATGAGCGTATCCCGCGACTTCATCTTGATTCAACTCCACACGTCGCTGTTTCAGGTGCCCCGCGGATCGCTCAGTTATCCGCCGGGCAGACACACCATTGCATGGGCAGGTTGAGCTTTCCTTACCGCGCCGGGTGAAAAAAACGCTGCAAGAACAATTCCATCAGCAGGAACGCCTCTGCTCGGGTCCGTTTTGAGCGGGCTCGTCAACCTTTCGTTTACCGATTTCATTAACACTGTGCGGGTCACGGCTGCGGCTCCCTCGGGTCCGGGCCGGATGCGAACGAAATGCTTCGCTCGCAAGCTTTTCACGTTGTGACGCAGTTCGGCATGGTGACCCAGAATCCACAGGATGATCGTCTCGCGCAACGGATTGGCCACGCCAAGTCGTTAAGCGCTTGCATGCCTGAATCAGGGTTTGTTAACCATTCTGCATTAGCGTTCGAATCAGTTCAAAAAAGCGTTCGCCACAGGCCCTGTGGCGAAGGGGCGGCTTTTCGGGGCCTGCAGGCTCAAGGGCAGGGGCTGGGGAACAGACATGCGCGTACTTCTGATTGAAGACGATAGCGCCACCGCGCGGAGCATCGAGCTGATGCTGAAATCCGAGAACTTCAACGTCTATGGGACGGATCTCGGCGAAGAGGGCGTCGACCTCGGCAAGCTCTACGACTACGACATCATCCTTCTCGATCTGAACCTTCCCGACATGTCGGGCTACGAGGTTCTGCGCACGCTGCGCGTCGCGAAAGTCAAGACGCCGATCCTGATTCTCTCCGGCATGGCCGGCACCGAGGACAAGGTGCGGGGCCTCGGCTTCGGCGCCGACGACTACCTGACCAAGCCGTTCCACAAGGACGAGCTCGTGGCGCGCATCCACGCCATCGTGCGCCGCTCCAAGGGTCACGCCCAGTCGGTGATCACCACCGGCGATCTGGTGGTCAACCTCGACACCAAGACCGTGGAGGTGGGCGGCGCCCGCGTGCACCTCACCGGCAAGGAATACCAGATGCTGGAGCTGCTCTCCCTGCGCAAGGGCACGACCCTCACCAAGGAGATGTTCCTCAATCATCTCTATGGCGGCATGGACGAGCCCGAACTCAAGATCATCGACGTGTTCATCTGCAAGCTGCGCAAGAAGCTCGCCAACGCCTCGCAGGGCAAGAACTACATCGAAACCGTCTGGGGTCGCGGCTACGTGCTGCGCGAGCCGAGCGAGACGGACCAGCGCATCGCCGTGTGAACACGGATTACATCGCCTTTTCGACAGCCCGGCTCGACGCCGGGCTTTTTCGTTGCGAAGCGACCCCCCTCTCCCAGGCGGGAGAGGGAGTGATGTCGCGTCTCCCGCGCTCTCTGGATCATCCTTCGAGACGCCGCTGATGCGGCTCCTCAGGATGAGGCGGCGGACAGCCTCTCACGAACCCGCCCCGCTTCCTACGCCGTCGCCGCGCGGATCGTGACCTCGTCGCCGTCGAGGCTGAAGGCGACGCTCATGCGGGAAGCGCGGGCCACCATGCCGGCGTAATAGACCTGGATGCCGTGGGCGTCGATGGCGCCGCTTTCCGAATCACCCGCCAGCAAGGCTTCCGCATGGGCGGGGATGCGGGCGTTGAGGCCCTTCGACCGGATGACGAACTCGCAGGCCTCCGGGTCGCCGGAGACCGTGACGGCGATCGCGCCGCCTCGCGGAATGGCCGTCGTGGCGATCATGATCAGGTTGAGCAGGAGCTTCACCCGGTTCTTCGGGAACAGGAGCCGGGGGGCCGACCAGGAAAAGCTGATCTTATCGTCGAGAAAGAGCCCGCGGGCCACCTGCTCCGCATCGCCCAGGTCGATGGAGGCGCCGGCCGAGCCGGCCGCCCCGAAGGCAAGGCGGGCGAATTGCAGGCGGGCCGATGCCTGCTTGGCGCTCTTCTCGATCAGCTCGAGGGCGAACTCGCGCATGGACGCGTCATTGTCGTCCTCCAGGACCTCGAGGCCGTTCACGATCGCGCCGACCGGCGAAATCACGTCGTGGCAGACGCGCGAGCAGAGAAGGGCGGCGAGGTCGAGGGAATCGAGCGAGATCGTGGCCATAGGGGCTCCGGAGGGACCTAAAAGGTCGGCTGCATCGTCATGAAGTCGGGATTTCGACGCCCATGAGTACAGCCGAACAGGAAAGAGAACATGAACCGGATACCCGGCAACGAGTTCTTTGAAAAGCGGGCATAAGGATTCGACAGGCCCCAAAGGATTCGACAGTTTCTCGGCGAACGGGCACAAAGGCATGATGCGTCTCGATGATCAGAATCCGGATGAAATCGCCGAAAGGCTTGCCGGGATTGCCTGGGAGACCGGGCGGATCCTGCGCGGCATGGAAAGCGCCCTGATCGACAAGCGCATCAAGGATGACGGAACCCCGACCACGGCGGCGGACCTGGCGGCGGAGCGCCTGATCATCGAGCGCCTGGGCGAGGCTTGGCCCGGGGTGCCGGTCGTCGCCGAGGAAACCGCCAGCACCGCCCATCCGGCCGAGTTCTTCTTTCTGGTCGATCCCCTGGACGGCACGGGGGACTTCATTCACGGCACCGGCGAGTACAGCGTCAACATCGCCCTGATCGGCGGCAGCAGGCCGATCGCCTCCGTGGTCGCCGCCCCGGCCATGGGACAGATCTGGATCGCCGGGAATACGGCCCGCATGAGCGCCCTCCCGCCTGGCGGCGAAGGCGGTTTCGACTGGCGCGAGATCAGGGTCCGGCCCGCCCCGGAGCAGGACCTCGTCGCCCTGGTCAGCCGCCGGCACGGGGACATCGCCACGGAGGCCTGCCTGTCGGTCCTGTCCATCGGAACCAGGCGCATGGCCTCGTCCGCCCTGAAATTCTGCCTCATCGCCTCAGGCGAGGCCGACGTCTACGTGCGCTGCGGCCCGACCATGGAGTGGGACACGGCCGCGGGCGACCACATTCTCTGCCGCGCCGGCGGCAGCGTGGTCGGCCCCGGCAGCGTGCCCCTCACCTACGGCCATGAGGACCGGGGCTACCGCAACGGCGCCTTCGCGGCCATGGGCGACACCGCCTTGGCGCCGCGCCTCGACCTGCCGGCCGCCGCCGCCTGATCCCCCTTGTATGGTTGACCCTGCGTCAATAAAAAGCTGGCGCATAGAGGAATTGTTAGGGTTGATGGCCGTAAGCTCAGGCTCCTTCGGAGGCCTTCCGGCCCGATGCCGGAGAGCTCACTGGCTCATGCGAGGAGATAGCCCATGCGCTCCCAGTATAAGGTTCTTGCCGCGGCCGCCTTCGCGGCCCTCGTCGGCGCCATTCCCCTGGCGGCTTCGGCCCAGGGCATTCAGCGCACCTATGCGACCAACCCGGACCCCAGCTCCTTCCAGGCGAGCGAGCTGGTCGAATCGGGCCACCAGTTCTTCGGCTCCGCCTCCCGCGGCCTGGCGCTGGCGGTTCAGGAGGCGACCCGCCGCTGGGGCGAGCCGAACGGCTATATCCTCGGCCAGGAGGCGTCCGGGGCCTTCTTCGGCGGCCTGCGCTACGGCGAGGGCAAGCTCTTCACCCGCAACGCGGGCCAGCGCCCGATCTTCTGGCAGGGGCCGTCCCTGGGCTTCGACATGGGCGGCGAAGGCGCCCGCACCATGATGCTGGTCTACAACATGCCCTTCACCGAGGCGATCTATAAGCGCTTCGCAGGAGTGGACGGCTCGGCCTATTTCATCGGCGGCTTCGGCGTGACGGCGGTGGCCGCGGACGAAATGGTGGTGGTGCCGATCCGGGCCGGCATCGGCGCCAGACTCGGGGTCAATATCGGATACCTGAAGTTCACCCCGGACGCGACCTGGAACCCCTTCTAGCGCCTTTTGGCGAAGGGGACCGGCAAGGCTCCATTCCACCGCAGTGGAAACAATCCTTCAATGCGCTACAACCGGCCTTCCGGAGCATCATGGCTCTGGAAAGCCGCGCTGGCACAAGGCATGGTGCTTGAGCGTTACCGGTCAGGCATCTTGGAGTTTGCGTCCCTCGTGGTTGAAAGCATCATGATCTTCGCGCTGGGATTCGTCGCCGCATCCCTGATCGCGCTTCTCATCATCCCGGCCATCAACGCCCGCGCGGAACGCCTCGCCCGGCGCAGGGCCGAGGCGCTGTTTCCCATGTCGATCTCCGAGCTGACCGCGGAAAAGGATCACTTGCGGGCGGAATTCGCCGTGCTGCAGCGGCAGATCGAGCGCAAGGCCGAAGACGCGCTCGCCGCCAAGCACCAGAGCATGGAGGAGCTCGGACGCCGCGCCGTTCGCATCGACGCCCTCGAAGACACCCTGGCCGAGCGGGACCAGACCATCAAGCTGCTCGAAGGGAGCCTGTCCGACACCCAGGAGCGGCTGAACGCCGCCGAGGAGGAGCTGGCCGGGATCAGGATCCAGCTCTCCGGCAACCGGGCCGCCCTGTCGGCCCTCGAGACCGCCCACGGCGCGACCCTGGATGAATTGTCCAACACGCGCATGGAATTGGAGGCGGCCCAGAAGGATCGCACCGAGATCGGAACGGCCTTGATCCAGGCGCAGGAGCGCCTCGCCAGCCTGGAGGCGGAATACGGGGATGCGGACGGGCGCCTGTCGGCGGCCCTGAGCGAGCTCGACACCAAGCGCATCACCATCTCGGATCTCGAAACCCGGCTGATGACGCAGACCGCCCGCGGCAACGATTTCGAGCGGGCGCTCGGCGAGCGCCACAGCCAGCTCTCCGACGAGCGCAAGCGCCTGGCGGAGCTCGCCCGCAGCCTTGCGGCCGAACAGGAGCGCGGGCTGATCCTGGAGCAGCGCATCC
>DASQTM010000221.1:0-3188 GCA_035641875.1 Microvirga sp.
CCCGCCCATGGCCATCGCGGCGATTCAGAACGCGGTGCCGATCTGGAACGACTTCTTCTTCCCGCTGGTCTTCATCCAGACCGACCGGTACAAGACCCTGCCGCAGGGCCTCACCACCTTCATGGGCGAGTACACCACCGACTGGGGCATGCTGTTTGCCGGCCTTACCATCGCGGCAGCCCCCATCACCCTTCTCTACATGGCCCTGTCGCGCCAGTTCATCCAGGGCATGACGGCTGGCGCGGTGAAATAGGAGAGGGCCTGATGCTGATTCCGAAAGGCGCCCTCGTGGTCTCCTGCCAGGCCCGCGCCGACAATCCTCTCCACGGACCGGTCCACATGGCCGCCATGGCGCGGGCGGCGGAGGCGGGGGGCGCAGGGGGCATCCGCGCCAACGGGGCCGAGGACGTGGCGGCGATCCGGGCCGCGACCGCGCTGCCGGTCATCGGCATCTGCAAGGTGTTCGACGACCGCTTTCCGGTCTACATCACGCCGGATTTCGGCAGCGCCGCGCGGATCGCAGGGGCGGGAGCCGGCATCATCGCCATCGACGCCACGCCGCGCCCGCGGGACGGGGAGCCGGTCGACCGTTTGATCGCCCGGATCCGAGGCGACCTCGGCCGGGAGGTCTTCGCCGACATCGCCACCCCTGACGAGGGCAGGGCGGCTCATGCCCATGGGGCGACCTACGTGGCGACGACGCTCTCCGGCTATACGGAGGAGACCGCCTCCCGCAAGGGCGAGGGTCCCGACCTGGAGCTCTTGTCGGCATTGGTCGCCGCGATCCCTGCGCCCATCGTGGCCGAAGGGCGCTTCGACACGCCGGAGCTTGTGGCGGAGGCCTTCCGGCGCGGGGCTCATGCGGTCGTCGTAGGGACCGCCATCACCAATCCGCGGGAGATCACCCGGAGATTCGTTCGGGCAGCGCAGGCTGGGACGAGCTGAGAGAGGGGAGTAAAGAGGCGCATGGCCACAGCCTCATCCTGAGAGGCTGCCCCACCCCCGCCCTCATCCTGAGGAGCGGACGAAGTCTGCGTCTCGAAGGATAATCCAGAGAGTGCGGAAACGCGACATCACCCCCTCTCCCACCCGGGAGAGGGGATTGGCGCGGCGCTTCCCGCGCTCCTTGGATCCTCCTTCGAGACGGTGCTTCGCACCTCCTCAGGATGAGGACGGAGGGATAAGCCAGATCTAAGGACGGGAACGTCCGCTTCAGATCGCGATCCGCCACAGGCGTGCTATAACGGAAACGTGAAGGCACCGCTGGCGTTCTCGGGTGTACCCATACAGAATGGGTTCAAACCGAGGTTTCGCCGTGCTGATCCGCTCTCCTGCCGATATTCTGCCGTCCGAGATCACCCCCCGGGAGGTCTACCTCAACCGCAGGCAATGGATGGCCGGCGCAGCCGGGCTTGCCCTGGCGGCGTCCTTGCCGGACGCCCTGGGCGCTGCGCCGTTATCCGCCGCCAAGCGCCCGTTCTCCACGGATGAGAAGATGACGAGCCGCGAGGACGTCACCAGCTACAACAATTACTACGAGTTCGGCACCGGCAAGAGCGACCCGGTCGAGTACGCCAAGACCCTCAAGACCTCGCCCTGGAACGTCAAGGTCGACGGAATGGTGGCCAAGCCTCAGGATTTCGGCGTCGAGGATCTGATCAAGGCCTCCGCCCTCGAGGAGCGCATCTATCGCATGCGCTGCGTCGAGGGCTGGTCCATGGTCATTCCCTGGGTCGGATTTCCGCTCGCCGACCTGATCAAGCGGGTGGAGCCCCTCGGCAGCGCCAAATACGTGGCCTTCGAGACCGCCTCGCGTCCGGACGAGATGCCGGGCCTGCGCTCCACCTTCCCGATCCTTGACTGGCCCTATGTGGAGGGCCTGCGCCTCGACGAGGCCATGCATCCGCTCGCAATCCTGGCCGTGGGGCTCTATGGCGAGACCCTGCCGAACCAGAACGGCGCGCCCATCCGCCTCGTGGTTCCGTGGAAGTACGGCTTCAAGGGCATCAAGTCGATCACCCGCATCAGCCTTGTCGAGAAGGAGCCGCCGACCTCCTGGAACAAGCAGGCGCCGGACGAATACGGCTTCTACGCCAACGTGAACCCGGGCGTGGACCATCCCCGCTGGAGCCAGGCGACCGAGCGGCGGATCGGCGAGGGCGGGCTCTTCGTCAAGAGACGCCCCACCCTCATGTTCAACGGCTATGCCGAGCAGGTGGCGGGCCTCTACTCCGGCATGGACCTCAGGAAGCTCTACTGATGGCCGGACGCGCCTCCGCTCCGGCGGCCGGAAAGCCCGCTCCGGCGGCCAAGAAGGGCTTCGCCCTGCCTCAGGCGCCGAAGATCCTGGTCTATGCGGTCGGCTTCATCCCGGCCGTGTGGACGTTCTATGCCGGGATCATGGACCAGCTCGGGGCGGACCCCATGCGCGCCCTGGAGCAGACCCTCGGCCTGTGGGCCCTGCGCTTCCTGGTGGCGGCGCTGGCCATCACGCCTCTGAGGCAACTCCTCGGCATCAACCTGCTGCGCTATCGCCGGGCCATCGGGCTGCTGGCCTTCTACTACGCGGCGCTTCACCTCATCACCTATCTGGTGCTCGACCAGGGGCTCGATTTCGCGGCGATCTGGGCCGACATCGTCAAGCGCCCCTACATCACCATCGGCATGGCGACCTTCATCATCCTCGTGCCGCTCGCCGCGACCTCGAACAACGCCTCGATCCGCCGCATGGGCGGGCAGGCCTGGGCGCGGCTGCATCGGCTCGCCTATCCGGCGGCCATCGGGGCGGTGCTCCACTTCGTTCTGGTGGTGAAGGCCTGGCCGCCCGAGCCCCTGGTCTATGCGGCCATCGTGGCCGCGCTGCTGGGCTACAGGCTCGTGCGCTCCCTGGCGAGGCGAGCATTCCCGAAACAGCGCCCGGCTTGAAGACCCGGCGGAGTCCATTAGGATGCCGCGGGCCACTTCAGGATGATCCTTTGAGAAGCAGCACCATGGCGCCAGTTCCCGTCAGGCGGAGCGCCTCCGTCAGGGCCGTCCTGTTCAGGCTCGCCGTCGCCTGCTTCGCGCTTGTCGCAGCCCCGGCTCAGGCCAAGGACGTGGTGGTGTTCGCCGCCGCCAGCCTGAAGAACGCCCTCGACGACGCGGGCGCGGCCTGGGAGCGCGAGACCGGCCGAAAACCCGTGATCTCG
>DASQTM010000222.1:0-5771 GCA_035641875.1 Microvirga sp.
GGGGTCGGCCAGTAATAGAGATCGATCGGGTGCTGGACGGACGCCGCCATGGCATGCCTCGCTTGGGTTGGTGGCACGGGTCGTTGCAGGAAAGTTAAGCCACAAGTTCGGCCGCGACACCATCATGGGCAAGGGAATTTGGTGGAAACGCCGCATGGCTGCCCTGCGGCTCTTGCATGTTTTAACATTTCAGATGAGATGGCCCCAAGCGCCCGATGAAGCGCCTAAGGGGGATTAAGATCATGAACCGTCTCTTCAGCACGACGCTCGCCGCCGCCATGGCCCTGCTCCTGGCCGGCCCGGCCCAGGCCGCCGCCGACACGAAGTCGAAGAAGGAGCCGACCGCAGCCCAGCTCGTCGCCCGGGAGCGCATGGGCAAGTGCAGCATCGAGTGGAAGGAAGCCAAGGCCAGCGGCAAGATCGAGAAGGGAACCAAGTGGCCGCAATTCTGGAGCGCGTGCAACAAGCGCCTCAAGGGCGGCACGAGCGCCTGAGGAACCGCCGCTCCGATTTTCGGATCGTCGAACGCCGTCGCTATCATCCCGGGGCCGCGCAGCGGAGCCCAGGGTCCATAAACGCTGACAGGGCAGGATGAGGCGCAGCGGAACTTATCGCGCTGTTCTTCCCACCGTCATCCCCACCTGCGCGGGGATGACGGTGGAGGCCGCAACGAAATGCGATGCGGATTCTCAAAGCTTCTTCTTGAAGCCCTCGTGGCTGCGTAAAAAACCCAGGCGCTCGTAGAAGCGGTGCGCCGCCGTGCGGGTCTTGTTGGAGGTGAGCTCCAGCAGGGTGGCCCCGTGGGCGCGGGCATGATCCTCGGCGTACTCCATCATCCGGGCGCCGATGCCGCCCGAGCGCCGCGCCCCCTTCACCTTCACGCTCTCCACCTTCACCCGCAGGGCTCCGCGGCCGGTGAGATTGGGGATGAAGGTGAGCTGGAAGGTGCCCACGACCTCATCGCCGTCGAGGGCCACGAACAGCCTGTTCTCGGGGCTGCGAGCGATCGCCGCGAAAGCCGCCTCGTAGGCGGGCCTCGTCTCCGGCGACCAGGCGTCCCCATGCGCGCCCAGCTCATCCTCCTCGTGCAGGCGGATGATCGCTTCGAGATCGCCCGGTTCGGCTTCGCGGAAGGACAGGTTGCTCATGCGGCGGCGCGGGATTCCATGGGCAGCAGGGTCCTGGCGGAGGCAAAGCCGGGCAAGGCCTCCATGCGCCGGGTCCATTCCTTCAGCGCAGGGTAATCGGCCAGATCGACCCCGATATCGTCCGCATAGGACACGACCCCGTAGAGATCGATATCCGCGATGGTGACGCCCTCGCCCACGAGCCAGCTTCGGCCCTTCAGGTGGGCTTCCAGCACGCCGAGACCGCTCTTGGCCGCCCCGATGCAATCCTCCACCACCTCGGGAGGAGCCTTGCGAAAGCCCGCCTTGACCACGCGGGCCTTGTAGAGGGGTGCGGCCAGCCGGTCGAAATCCCAGAACAGCCATTCGCGCGCCTGCAGGCGCTCGTCGAGGGTCGCGCCGCCGAACTTGCCCAAGGTATCGGCCAGGTATTCGAGGATCGCCGCCGATTGGCACAGCTGCCGCCCGTTGTTCCGGTCGACCAGAAGCGGCACCTGCCCGAAGCGCTGCTTCGCCAGGTAGGGCGGCTGCTTGTGCTCGCCCTCCATCATGTTCACGTGCGTGTAATCGAAGGCCTCGCCGGCCAGGGACAGCATGAGGGCGACCTTGTAGGTCGGACCCGAATAGGCAAAGCCGTGAAGTTCGAACCGCGCAGGCATGTTTGAGACTTGCTCCCGATGAGATCGGGGCGGACCCTAGCCTATTGTCTTCGAAGCTGAAAGGATTGGAATCTCTATCGAGGAGCACACATGCCTACCATGGATCGCGAACGCAAACTCCTGCAGCAGAGCGTGGCCATCGTCGCCATCGTGCCCGTAGCGGCGGGCCTCTACGGCGTGCTCTTCGGGCAGGCGCTGACCGGCGATGCGGTGAGCATCTCGGCGGAGAGCCATTTCCGCTTCATGTCGGGTCTCCTGCTCGGGATCTGGCTCTGCTTCTGGAGCACGCTGCCCTCCATCGAGGCAAAGACCAACCGCTTCCGGCTCCTGACCCTTCTGGTGGTCATCGGCGGATTGGGGCGTCTGGTGGGGCTCGGGCTGACCGGCCTGCCCTCGCTGTTCATGATCGGCGGGCTGATCCTGGAGCTGATCGTCACGCCGGTCCTGTGCCTGTGGCAGACGCGGGTCGCCAACCGCCATGCGGACGAGTTCGGGGTGGCGTGAGCGCTCTTTTCAGCGAGGGTGCAGCCCGGCTTCTCGGGGGGAGCGTTAAAGCGCTTTTTCGAAGCGGTACTCGCTTGAATTCGAAATGTCCCCGAGGTCGCGCCGGTCGCCGGTCCGGACATAGCCCAAGCGCGCGTAGAGCCGGTGGGCGTCGGTAAAGCGCGTATCGGACCAGAAGAACATGCGGCCCGCGCCTCTCTCCCGGGCATGGCCCTCGACCCGGCTCACCAGGGACGAGCCGAGGCCCCTGCCCCGCTGGTCGGGACGCACGTAGAGGCGATGCAGCTCCGCCACGCCGCCTTCCGGAAAATCGACCGCCACGCAGGCGCAGACGCGCCCGCGCTCGTCCTCGAGAACCCAGAACGCGCCGCCCTCCCCTGTGAAGGACGACTTGGGCGCGCGCAGATCCTTCAGGTCGTCGTGCGGATCGACGAAGCAGCCCGGATATTCCGCAAAGCAGAGGGCGAGCAGGCCGAACAGGTCCTGGGCGTCGCGATCCTCGGCGGGCCGCAGGGCGAGGCTCTCACCCGCTGCCTCGAGCGCCTCGCTCATGCTCACTCGATCCCGAGCTTCGGTTTAAGGATCTCGTTCACCGCCTGCGGGTTGGCCTTGCCGCCGGTCTGCTTCATCACCTGGCCGACGAACCAGCCGAGCAGGGTGGGCTTCGCCTTGGCCTGCTCCACCTTGTCGGGGTTGGCGGCGATGACCTGGTCGATGGCCTTCTCGATAGCGCCGGTGTCGGTCACCTGCTTCATGCCGCGCTTTTCCACGATCTCGCGCGGGTCGCCGCCCTCGGTGAAGACGATCTCGAACAGGTCCTTGGCGATCTTGCCGGAGATGACCCCCTCTCCGATGAGGTCGATGACGCCGCCGAGCTGGGCGGCCGAGACCGGCGAGGTCGAGATGTCCTTGCCCTCCCGGTTGAGGCGGCCGAACAGCTCGTTGATCACCCAGTTCGCCGCGGCCTTGCCGTCCCGGCCCTTGGCCACGTCCTCATAGAAATCGGCGGAGGCGCGCTCGGCCACCAGCACGCTGGCGTCGTAGGGGGTGAGGCCGTAATCGGCCATGAACCGGGCCTTTTTCGCATCCGGCAGCTCCGGCAGGCGCCGGGCGAGGTCGTCCACATAGGCCTGGTCGAATTCCAGCGGCAGCAGGTCCGGATCGGGGAAGTAGCGGTAATCATGCGCTTCTTCCTTGGAGCGCATGGAGCGGGTCTCGCCCCGGCCCGGATCGAAGAGGCGGGTCTCCTGGTCGATGCTGCCGCCATCCTCCAGGATCGCGATTTGGCGGCGCGCCTCCACCTCGATGGCCTGCCCGATGAAGCGGATCGAGTTGACGTTCTTGATCTCGCAGCGGGTGCCGAGCTCCTCGCCCGGGCGGCGGACCGACACGTTCACGTCGGCGCGAAGATTGCCCTTCTCCATGTCGCCGTCGCAGGTGCCGAGATAGCGCATGATCGTGCGCAGCTTGGTCACGTAGGCCCGCGCCTCGTCGGCGGAGCGCAGGTCGGGCTTCGACACGATCTCCATCAGCGCCACGCCGGAGCGGTTGAGGTCGACGAAGCTCATGGTGGGGTGCAGGTCATGGATCGACTTGCCCGCATCCTGCTCCAGGTGCAGGCGCTCGATGCGCACGGTCATGGTCTCCCCGGTCTCGGGCACGTCCACGATCACCTCGCCCTCGCCCACGATAGGGCTCTTGTACTGGCTGATCTGGTAGCCCTGGGGCAGGTCCGGGTAGAAGTAGTTCTTGCGGTCGAAGGTGCTCTTCAGGTTGATCTCGGCCTTGAGGCCGAGGCCCGTGCGGATGGCTTGGCGCACGCATTCCTCGTTGATCACGGGCAGCATGCCGGGCATGGCGGCGTCCACCAGGGAAACGTGGCTGTTCGGGTCGCCGCCGAAAGCCGTCGAAGCGCCGGAGAACAGCTTGGCTTGGCTCGTCACCTGGGCATGGATCTCCATGCCGATGACGATTTCCCAATCGCCTGTCGCGCCTTTGATGAGCTTCTTGGGGTCGACCGGAGCGTTCATGAACCTCATGCCTTTATCTCTCGCCGTCTCCCGCCCGGAGTAAGATCCAGGTTCGGGCGGGTCAACCCCCTTGCGATGAACAGCCGTTCAGGTTGGGAGGGCTACGGCAAAGATTTTTTACGATTTATGCACAGGCACTTAAGATTACGGTCGAGTTGCCATGAAACCGTATTCGACATCGGGCGTTGAACCGGAGGTAAAACGGTCAAGGAGTTTGAAAATGGCTATGGATCCGATGGATCGTGAACCCAACGTCTACAATCGTGAGACGACGACGAATACCAATGTCTACGATGACAAAGGGCGTGGTTCCAACACACTTGCTTACGTAATCGGCGGTCTTGTTCTCGCCCTCGGTCTGCTTGCCTTCCTGTTCTATGATGGCGGCAACAACGAGCCGAGCACGACCGGCAGCACCGGCACGACCCAGAGCGCTCCCGCCACGGGTTCGACCGGTTCCGGCGCGGCTGGTGGGTCGACCACTTCCCCGGCGGCTCCCGCTCCGCAGCAGTAATCTGTCGTTCTGCGTCACTGCGCATGATGGGCCTGACCTCGCGGTCGGGCCCATTCCTGTGGCCGTTCAGGCTGTCCGCACGATCCCCGAAGAGGCTCTTGGCCGGATGGTCATGAAAGCCACGCCAGCCAGGATGAAGATGAGCCCGACCCAGGCGGAGGGGCTGAGGCTTCCCCCGAGGAAATAGGCCCCGATGGCGATGCCGATGGGGGCCCGCAGATAGGCCTGGGCCGTGACGCCCACCGAGCCCAGGGTGTGGATCAGCCGGAAATAGATCACGAAGGCCATGGCGGTCGAGAACACCGCAAGCCCGACCAGCGCCATCGCGGAGGCACCCGACGGAGCCAGGGTCCAGGGCCGGTCCACCACAAGGCTCACGGGGATCAGGATCGCCGCGCCGGACAGGAGGGATCCGGTCGCGGGCGCAATGGGATCGAGGCCCTTGAAGGTTCGGCCGAAGATCGCCGCCCCCGCATAGCAGATGGTCGCCAGCACCACGGCGAGCTGCGCCAGCAATTCGGTCCCCACATGGGCGAAGGCCTGGTTTCCGACGATGACGCATGTGCCTGTAAGTCCCAGGACGACGCCGATGAATTTGCGCAGGGTGGTCGCCTCGTGCCGGGACCAGAACAGGGTGATGAGAAAGGTGAAGACTGGGGTCATTGAGTTCAGGATCACCGCGAGCCCCGCATCGATGGACGTCTCGGCCCAGGCGATCAGCGTGAAGGGAAGGACGCTGTTGAGGCAGGCCTGGATCGTGAAATTCCTCCAGGTCTCCCGGTCCCGCGGGAAGCGGATCCCGCGCATGCGCATGATAAGGGCCAGGATGCTCCTGGCGATGAGCGTGCGGGCGGCGATCAGGGTGATCGGCGGGATGGTCTCGACGCCGATCTTGATGAAGGTGTAGGACCCGGCCCAGAGGGTGGCCAGCGCCGCC
>DASQTM010000223.1:0-6351 GCA_035641875.1 Microvirga sp.
GAAGGGTTAGAGCTCTTGCTGCATTGCCAAAGCGTGAGGCCGCTACAGCGATCCCCTCTCCCACACGGGAGCGGCGAAGCGGCTCGCTGGATGAGCCTTTCACCCGGTCGAACCACCCCCACCCGGCGCTGCGCGCCACCCTCCCCGCAAGGGGGAGGGAACAGGCGCGGCGTCTGCCGGCCCGGCTAGGCTGCCGGGCGCAGGCCGGTCCAAGCGCCTTGGGCGGCGGCCACGAGGGCAGCGAGGTCCGGCTTCCGCTCGAAGGCGCCTGTAGCCGACACGAGGCCGCGCGCATTCTCGAGAGAGCCGGCTTCGAGCTCCAGGGCGAGGAATCGGCTGCGCTCGTAGGGACCGGGCATCCAGAGGGAGCCGGTTTTCTCCGCCGAGAAGCCGAAGCGCTCGTAATAGGGCGCATCGCCCACGAGCAGCACCGCCTTGTGCCCATAGCCCGCCGCCCGACCCAGCGCCTCGCGCATGAGCTTCGCCCCAAGGCCGAGGCCCTGGACGGACGAATCGATGGCGATCGGTCCCAGCATGAGCGCAGGACGATTCGGGCCGGCGGAGATGTGCCAGAGGCGCACCGTGCCGATGACCTCCCCGTCCCGGTCGATGACCAGGGACAGGCCCTCGGCCGGCATCCGGCCCTCGCGCAAGCGTTCGCAGGTCTTCTGGAACCGGGCCGGTCCGAAGCAGGCATCGAGCAGCGCCTCGCGCGCTTCAAGATCGCGGAAGGTTTCTTCGCGGATCGTGATCATGGCCGTGGCCTCCCAAAACACGTGGGGTGAGCGACAGCCCTCGCACCGGTTCGAACTGAGCCGGCCGTCCGGGACAACGGATGAGGGTTGTGCCTGCCTCATTCAGCGAGGCAGGCGGGACGTGATCAGATCACGTAGGACTTGAGCGGCGGGAAGCCGTTGAACGCGACCGCCGAATAGGTGGTCGTGTAGGCGCCCGTGCCCTCAATCAGCACCTTGTCGCCGATCTCCAGCGAGACCGGGAGCCAGTAGGGCTCCTTCTCGTAGAGAACGTCGGCCGAGTCGCAGGTCGGCCCTGCGAGCACGCACGGCACCTTGCGGTCGCCGTCGCGCTCGCTGCGGATCGGGTAGCGGATCGACTCGTCCATGGTCTCGGCGAGGCCGCCGAACTTGCCGATGTCGAGATAGACCCAACGCACCTCGTCCTCGTCGCGGCTCTTCTTCGAGACCAGAACGACTTCGGCCTCGATGACGCCCGCATTGCCGACCATGCCGCGGCCCGGCTCGATGATCGTCTCCGGGATGCGGTTGCCGAAGTGCTTCGACAGCGCTCGGAAGATCGATTCACCGTAGGCTTCCACCTGAGGCACCGTCTTCAGGTACTTGGTCGGAAAGCCGCCGCCGAGGTTGACCATCGACAGGTGAATGCCGCGGTCGGCGCATTCCCGGAAGATCGCGGACGCCGACCCGAGCGCCTGATCCCAGGCCTCGGTGTTGCGCTGCTGCGAACCCACGTGGAAGGATACGCCATAGGCCTCCAGGCCCCCGCGGACCGCATGCTCCAGCACGTCCACGGCCATTTCGGGCACGCAGCCGAACTTGCGGGAGAGCGGCCACTCGGCGCCGGCCCCGTCGCAGAGAATGCGGCAGAACACCTTCACCTCGTCGGACGCAATCCCGACCTGAGCCGCCGCCCGGGCGATCTTCTCGACCTCGGCCTCGCAATCGACCGCATAGAGGCGCACGCCAAGCTCGAGAGCGCGCACGATGTCGCGCTCCTTCTTGATCGTGTTGCCGAAGGAGATGCGGTCCGGGGTCGCCCCTGCCTCGAGCGCGAGCTGGATCTCGACCACGGAGGCCGTATCGAAGCACGAGCCGAGCTCGGCCAGGAGCTTGAGCACCTGAGCCTCCGGGTTCGCCTTCACCGCGTAGAAGACACGCGTGTCGGGGAGCGCACGGGCAAACTTGGAGTAATTGTCGCGCACGATGTCGAGGTCGACGACGACGCAAGGGCCGTCCTCGCGTCGATTGCGCAGGAATTCACGGATGCGCTCAGTCATGGCGCTCTCCCCACCAAAGGTTCAATGGGGGCTTCCCAGCCCCGGATTGAAAGTTCAGACGGGCAGGATGTCCTGCCGTCCGGCGTCAGCGAGGGAAGATGACATCCCGCTTCGTGCGATGGAGACACGAGAAGCGCGATGGGCTCTTCACCCGACGATGCTGCCTTGGATTGGATGGGGGTTCCCGTCCGCACGCCTGGCAATGATAAACAAGCCTCTTCGGTGCTGACCTTTGGAGGGCCAACGAGACCAAAAAAGCCCGTTCGTCGTTGCTTTAAGTTGCGTCCCCCGTTGAGAACGAGGTGCGCCGGTTTTCGCCTCCGGCTGCCGGTTAGGGGTATCGAGAACTAGGGCGTTCTCGGGCGGCTGTCCGGCCTCTTGTCCGGATGCCCACCAACCGGCACGCGACCACAGGCACGTGCGAAATTGGGCAAGGTTTAAATAGGCAGAATGCACCCGGATCACAAGGGCTTTTTGACTTCATCACAAGGTTTTTTCGACCTTGCCGCCCCCTGTGTCCGGGAAGCCTCACCATTCAGCTTCCATTAAGCGATGCGAGTCCACGGGAGGAAGGTCAGCCCTATATCCCGATCCTGTCCGTCAGGCCCTTGATCAGCCCAAGAAGAACAGCTCCGCCCCCATGATGAACCTGTCCCGCCGAGCCCTCCTGCAAAGCCTGCTTGCGGCTACGGCCGCGCCGGCCACCGCGTTGGCTACCGCCATGCCGGCCCTTGCCCAGCAGCCGGGAGCCCCAGCGCCGAATTCCTTCCGGTTCGAGGATGTGGTCCGCCGGGCGCGGGAGCTGTCGGGGTCTCCCTTCGAGGCTCCTGCGGCCCAGCTGCCCGAGCCCCTGAACCGCCTCAGCTTCGACGATTACCGGGACATTCGCTTCCGGCCCGAGAAGGCGCTGCTCGCGTCCGGCAACGGGCCCTTCCGCATGCAGCTCTTCCACCTGGGCTTCCTGTTCCAGCGCCCGGTGACGGTCAACGTGATCCGCGAGGGGGTGCCGACCCCGGTGCCCTATCAGCGGGAGCTGTTCGACTACGGCCGCAACCGCATCGAGCGGCCGCTTCCCGTCAACTTAGGCTTTGCGGGCTTCCGCCTGCATTACCCCGTCAACGACCCGAAGGTCTTCGACGAGTTGATCGCCTTCCTCGGGGCGAGCTATTTCCGCTTCCTGGGCGCAGGCCAGAAATACGGTCTTTCGGCGCGCGGCCTTGCGATCAACGTGAAGGGCGGAGAAGCGGAGGAGTTTCCGTATTTTCGCGAGTTCTGGATCGAAATGCCCCGGCCCGACAACGACCGGGCCACGATCTACGCCCTTCTCGACAGCCCGTCCGTGACAGGGGCCTACCGCTTCGAGATTTATCCCTCCAAGGAAACCACCCTGGACGTAGCCGCCACCCTGTTCCCGCGCCAGCCCATCGGCAATGTGGGCCTGGCGCCCCTCACCTCCATGTTCCTCGAGGGCGAGAACGACCGGAAGCCCACGGACGACTTCCGGCTCGAGGTGCACGATTCGGACGGCCTGCTGATGCAGTCCGGCGCGGGCGAGTGGATCTGGCGGCCCCTGCGCAATCCGCGCGCTAAGACGATCTCGTCGTTCAGCGACAACAACCCGCGAGGCTTCGGCCTGATGCAGCGCGACCGCGTGTTCGAGAACTACCAGGATCTGGAGGCCTTCTATCACCAGCGGCCCGGCTACTGGGTCGAACCCATCGGCCAATGGGGCGAAGGCTGGGTAGAGCTGGTCGAGCTGCCGACCCCTGACGAGACCCACGACAATATCGTGGCCTATTGGACCCCCGCGCGGCCCTACGAGCCGGGGCAGGAGGTCACCATCTCCTACCGCCTGCGCGCCGCCACGGCGATCGGCGAGATGCATCCGGGCGGCAAGGTCGTCAACACCTTCCAGACGCCCGCGCGAGCAAGCGGATCCAATGCGCCGAGCGATCCCACGCACCGCCGTTTCCTCATCGACTTCGCCGGCGGAAACCTGCCCTATTACTTGGCCGCTCCGGAGCAGGTGCAGCTGGTTCCCTCCACGTCCACCGGGCAGATCACCCATACGTTCGTGATGCCGAACGGGCATACGAACGGCTTCCGCGCCGCCATCGACGTGAAGCTGGAACGGGGCCAGTCCACCGACCTCCGCGCCTTCCTCCGGGCCGGCAACCGGACCCTGACGGAAACCTGGACCTATCCCTGGTTTGTGGAATGATCGCTCCCTGAGCGCAGCGCCCACCCCTCGGGATCTTGCCAAGCCTCCCCGAACCGCGCAGAAGCAGGGCCATGGGCGGCAGGCATCGTCTCCGCCGAGGCGAAGGGTGAGCGCGGATGAAGCCGAAGGCTTGGATGGCGGGGGTGATGGCGGCGCTGATCGGCTGCGGCGCGGCAGGCGCCCAGGCGCAGCAGCTGCTCACCGAGGTGACCTTCGGCACCAACTGGATCGCCCAGGCGGAACATGGGGGCTATTATCAGGCCGTCGCCGACGGGACGTTCGAGAGATACGGCCTGAAGGTCACCATCGTGCCGGGTGGGCCGCGCGGCAACAACCGCATGCTCATGACCGTCGGCAAGCTCGATTTCTACATGGGCGGCAGCATGATCCAGGCTTTCTCGGCGGTCGAGAAGGACATCCCGACCGTCGTGGTGGCGGCCCACTTCCAGAAGGAGCCGCAGGTGCTCCTCAGCCATCCGGGCCAGGGCCTCGACACCTTCGCGGATCTGAGGAAGTCGAACGACATCCTCCTTGCGAAGGAGAGCGTGGCCACGTTCTTCCAGTGGATGAAGGCCGAGTTCGGCTTCAGGGACGAGCAGGTGAAGCCCTATGGATTCAATCCCGCTCCCTTCATCGCCAACAAGAGGTCCGTGCAACAGGGCTATGTGACCTCCGAGCCGCTGACCATCGAGAAGGCTGCGGGCTTCAAGCCGAACGTGTTCCTCCTCGCCGATCACGGCTTCAGCACCTATTCCACCACGGTGGAGACCCGCCGCGAGGTGGTGGAGAAAAATCCCGACCTCGTGCAGCGCTTCGTCGATGCCTCGGCCATCGGCTGGTACAATTACCTCTACGGCGACAACGGCAAGGCGAACGCGCTCATCAAGCGCGACAACCCCGAGATGACGGATGAACTCCTGGCCTATTCCGTCGCGAAGATGAAGGAATACGGCATTGTCGATTCCGGCGACGCGCAAAGGCTCGGCATCGGGGCCATGACCGATGCGCGCATGAAGGATTTCTTCGACAAGATGGTGAGGGCCGGCCTCTTCAAGGCCGATCTCGATTACCGAAAAGCCTATACGCTCCGGTTCGCGAACAAGGGCGTGGGCTTGAACCTGAAGAAGTAAGGAGGGCGGCGCTGACCCTTCAGCGCTGCCGCACCCCATGACGGCGCCCGCATCGACCCTCGTCTCCCTTCAAGGGGTGGCCAAGACCTTCGCCAACGGCGTGACCGCGCTCGACGGGTTCGACCTCGATGTTCGGGCGGGCGAGTTCGTGTCTCTTCTCGGACCCTCCGGATGCGGAAAGTCGACGGCGCTTCGCATCATCGCCGGCCTCAGCCGGCCGACCCGCGGGCGCGTGGCCTGGCCGGGCGGTTCGGGCGAGAATCATCGCGGCAGGATCGGTTTCGTCTTCCAGGAGCCCACCTTGATGCCCTGGGCGAATGTGGCGGACAACGTGTGGCTGCCCCTGCGCCTGCGGGGCGTGCCGAGACGGGACGCGCAGGGGCGCATCGCCGAGAGCCTTGCCCTGGTGGGGCTGGATTCCTTCGCCAAGGCTTACCCCAGGGAACTCTCCGGCGGCATGAAGATGCGCGCGTCTATCGCGCGGGCGCTGACAGTCAATCCCAGGCTGCTCCTGATGGACGAGCCGTTCGGCGCCCTCGACGAGATCACGCGGTTCAAGTTGAACGACGACCTGCTGCGATTGCAGAAGACGCTCGGCTGCACCATCGTGTTCGTCACGCACTCGATTTACGAGAGCGCCTATCTGTCAGGCCGGATCATGGTCATGTCCCCGCGCCCCGGGCGCATCGTCACTGAAGTTCCTGGACAAGCGCCGGAGCGGCGGGACGCGGATTTTCGCGCCAGCCCGTCCTATGCGGCCTTGTGCCGGCAGGTTTCACAGGCCCTGACGAACGTCGCAGCAGGCGAGCCCCTGTGATGGCGGCAATCCGGCATCATTCCTGGAGGACGATCCTGCCGCTCGCGATCGCGGTTGCGGCCGTCGCCGCGTGGGAGGCCTATGTCCATCTTCAGAAAATCCCGCCCTACATCCTGCCCGCTCCGAGCCTGATTGCAGCGACCCTCGT
>DASQTM010000224.1:0-2359 GCA_035641875.1 Microvirga sp.
GGATCGCATAGCCCAACCGCGAGCGGTAGATGAGAAGCCAGACGCCGTAGCAGGCCGCGAGCGCCAGCAAGAGCGTGAGATTGAGCTGGGACGCCGGCACCTCGATGCCGAATACCGCCAGCGCATCATGCATGAACGGGATGTAGGACTGCTCCGGGAAGGCCCTCGTTTCCGGGTTCATGGATTGCGGTTCGCGCAGCACGTTCACCAGCAGGTAGACGATCAGCACGCTCGCAAGCCAGTTGAACATGATCGTGGTGATGACGATGTGGCTGCCGCGCTTGGCCTGGAGATAGCCCGGAATGGCGGCCCACAGGGCGCCGAAGGCGGCCGCGCCGAGAATGCCGAGAGGAATCAGCAGGAAGCCTGGCAGGAAGGTCAGGTTGTTGAGGACGAGGGCGATGCCGAGGCCCGCCAGGGTCGCCTGCCCCTCCCCGCCGATGTTGAACAGGCCCGCATGATAGGCCACCGCGACGGCCAGCCCCACGAAAATGAAATCGGTCATATAGAACAGGGTGAAGCCGAGGCCCTCCCCGGTGCCGAGGCTGCCCTGGATCAGGAAGCGGGTCGCGGTCAGAGGATTCTCACCGATGCCGAGCACAACGAGGCCGGCGACGAGAAAAGCCGCCACGACCGAGAGGGCCGGCACCAGAACCGTGTCGGCCCAACGGGGCAGGTCGATCGGAGCGCTCACGTTTGGCTATCCGGCAGAAACAGGTGACCCTGTTCATCGAGGGGGAAGGATGGATTCCAGGCCACTTCCCACAGGTGCCCGTCGGGATCGGCGAAGTAGCCCGAGTACCCGCCCCAGAACACATCCTGCAGGGGCTTTAGGGCCTTTGCGCCAGCCGCAAGAGCGCCGGCGTAAACCTCGTCGGCCTCCTCTTTCGAGCGGGCGTTGTAAGCGAGGGTGATGGCGGAGAAACCGGTAGGCTTGTTCTCCACATGGGCATCCTCGGCGAGGTCGGCGCGCCCGAAGAGAGCGAGCGCCAGGCCGTTCGCCTGGAAGAACACTACGCTTGGCTGGCTGGCGGAGGAGGCCTTCCAGCCCCATGCCTCGTAGAAGGCGCGGGCCTTGGGCAGATCGGCGACTCCGAGCGTCACCAGGGTCAGGCGCGGTTGCATCATGCGGCCTCGTCCGTCACGCCGGCCATGAGAAGGCCGAGATCCTGCTCGTTCGTCTCGGAAGCCCTGCGCTCGCCGGTGAACTTGCCGCCGCACATGGTGAGAATGCGGTCGGACAGGTTCATGATCTCGTCGAGCTCCACCGAGACCAGAAGAATGCCGACGCCCGCGTCGCGCAAGGCGATGAGACGGCGATGGATGAACTCGATGGCCCCGATATCGACGCCGCGGGTCGGCTGGCCGACCAGGAGCACCTTCGGACGGCGCTCGATCTCGCGGGCGAGCACGATCTTCTGCTGGTTGCCGCCGGAAAACTTCGAGGTCTTCAGCCGCGGCGCGGGCGGGCGCACGTCGTAGCGCTCCATCTTCGCCGCGAGATCCGCGATCATGCTGTCATGGCTGAGGATCGGCCCGCGGCCCAGCCCGGCCTCGTGGCTGAAGCCGAGAACGGCGCTCTCGAAGGCCGGGAAGGCCGGAACGAGCCCCATGCGCAGGCGATCCTCCGGCACATGGAGCAGGCCGAGTTCGCGCATCAGATGCGGGTTGTGCTCGCCGGGGCGGATCTCCCTCCCCTCGAGCCGGATGGCGCCGAGGATGGGCTGGCGCATGCCCGCCACCGCTTCCAGGAGTTCGCTCTGGCCATTGCCCGCAACGCCTGCGATGCCGACGATCTCGCCGGCGCGAACGGTCAGAGATGCATTCGCCACCCGCAGGACGCCGCGGGAATCGATCACCGAGAGGTTCTCGACTTCGAGCAGGGGCGCGCCCGGAGCTTTTTCGGACTTCTCGACGCGCAGGAGAACGCGCCGCCCCACCATCAGCTCCGCCAGCTCCGGCGGCGAGGTGCCGGCGGTTTCCACCGTCGCCACCATCTCGCCGCGCCGCATCACGGACACCCGGTCCGTGACGGCCATGATCTCGCGCAGCTTGTGGGTGATGAGGATGACGGTCTTGCCCTGCTCCTTGAGCGACCGGAGCAGATCGAACAGCGCGTCCGCCTCCGGCGGCGTCAGCACGGCGGTGGGCTCGTCGAGGATGAGAATTTCCGCGCCGCGATAGAGCGCCTTGAGGATCTCGACTCGCTGCTGCAACCCCACCGAGAGGTCGCCGACGGTGGCGTCCACATCGATTGCGAGGCCGTAATCCCTTGCGAGCCGCGCCAGCTCGGCGCGCACCTTGGCCTCGCCCGCGCGCAGCATGGCGCCGCCCTCGGCGCCAAGCATCACGTTCTCCA
>DASQTM010000225.1:0-6581 GCA_035641875.1 Microvirga sp.
TTCTGCTGATGTTCGGCGTCGGGCTGCATTTCTCCCTCAAGGATCTGCTCTCGGTGAAGGCCATCGCCATTCCGGGCGCAGCGGTTCAGATCGCCAGCGCCACCCTGCTGGGGATGGGACTGGCCTGGTGGATGGGGTGGAGCCTCGGCGGCGGCATCGTCTTCGGCCTGGCGCTCTCGGTCGCCAGTACGGTCGTGCTGCTGCGGGCGCTGCAGGAGCGCCGCCTCGTGGAAACCGAGCGGGGCCACATCGCGGTCGGCTGGCTCATCGTCGAGGACCTTGCCATGGTGCTGACCCTGGTCCTCCTGCCGGCCTTTGCCAATGCCATGTCGGGCGCCTCCGCCGATGTCGGGAGCATCGTCCTGTCCCTGGCCCTGACCCTTGGCAAGGTCATGGCCTTCGTGGCGATCATGCTGATCGTCGGGCGTCGCTTCATTCCGTGGATTCTCCACTACGTCGCCCATACGGGATCACGGGAGCTGTTCCGCCTGGCCGTCCTCGCCATCGCCCTGGGCGCGGCCTTCGGCGCGGCGGAGCTGTTCGGCGTATCCTTTGCGCTCGGCGCCTTCTTCGCCGGCATGGTGCTGAGCGAGTCGGAGCTCAGCCACAGCGCCGCCTCGGAGACCCTGCCCCTGCGGGACGCCTTTGCGGTCCTCTTCTTCGTGTCCGTCGGGATGCTGTTCGATCCGATGATCGTGATCCGCGACTTCGGTCCGGTCCTGGCGACGTTCCTGATCATCGTCTTCGGAAAATCCCTTGCGGCCTTCGCCATCGTCAGGCTTTTCGGGCATCCCCAGACGACAGCCCTGACCATCGCGGCGAGCCTGGCGCAGATCGGCGAGTTTTCCTTCATTCTCGCCGGTCTCGGCGTCCAGCTTCAGCTTCTGCCCGACCTGGGTCACGACCTCATTCTCGCGGGCGCCATTCTGTCCATCCTCGTCAACCCGTTCCTGTTCACCGCGCTGGACCGCTGGTTCGCGAGGCGTGAAACCGGAATGGCGGAACGCGCCGACGCCGCAAAGAAAGCAGCCGCGGAGCAGGAGGCCGCCCGTACGGATCGGGATCCCCTCCCGGTCGTGTCCCTGGCCGATCACGTCGTCCTCGTGGGCCACGGCCGGGTCGGAAAATTCATCAGCCGCAAACTGGCCGTCGCCGGAACTCCCTTCCTGGTGATCGAAACGGAAAAGAACCAAGTTGCGAATCTGCAGAAGGAGGGCTTGCCGGTTGTCATCGGCAACGCCGCCGATCCGGAGGTTGCCGCGGCAGCCAACGTCAAGGCGGCGCGATGCCTTCTGGTCGCCATTCCCGATGCCTTCGAGAGCGGCCAGATCGTCGAACAGGCCCGCAGGATCAACCCGGATCTGCCGATCATCGTCCGGGCCCATTCCGGCGCCCAGGAGGAGCATGTGGTAAAGTATGGGGCGACCAGAGTTATCATGGGCGAGCAGGAGATCGCGCGCGCCATGGTGGCGACGGTGCCCGATTCGCCGCGAGAGCCCGTGCTTTCCTCCGTCGGGGAGGCAGACGACATCATCGGCGATGATGGAGACGCCCGGCGGCGGGAAGGGGGTGCGGCGCCCCTATCGCACGTGCTCGGGCCTGAAGCCCATGCCGACGATCCGGGCCGGCAGGCGCCGGAAGAGCGGCCACCCCGCCAGCACCCGCAGGAGCCAGGGCGGTGACACGGAGCCCCGGCTGTTGAGAACGCGGGTGATCAGCCGGTTCTGGATCAGGACCTGGAGCCTTTGGGTGAGGCGGGTCGGAGGCTCGCGCCGCTTCTGCACGGCTGCCAGCTGATCCGTCCCAACAGGTCCGTTCCGCAGCGCCGGGCCGAGGATGTTGGCGGCGGCCACCGCGTCCTGGATGGCCAGGTTGATGCCGATCCCGCCGATGGGCGACATGGCGTGCGCCGCATCGCCGATGCACAGGAGCCCCGGCCGGAACCATTGCTTCACGCGGTCGACCGTGACGGTCAGGAGCTTGATGTCGTCCCAGCCGCGAAGCTCCTCGACCCGGCTGCCCAGGAACGGGGCCAGCCCGGTGAGCTTGGCCTGAAATGCCTCCAGCCCCTCCTGCCGGATGGACGCTAAGGAGCCCTTCGGGATCACGAAGGCGCATTGCCAGTAATCGCCCCGGTCGATCATCACGAGCATCTGTCCGGCAACAATCCTACCTTGCAATTGATCGGGATCGTCTGGCACGCGGGACAGGCGCATCCATAGCACATCCATCGGCGCGCCGATATCCATGACCTCAAGGCCCGCCTTCTGGCGGATGACGGACCGCCTGCCGTCTGCGGCAACCACGAGATCGGCCTGGATGTCGAGGGAGCCCTCGGGGGTCGAGACGCGAACGCCTCTCACCTGCCCCTCGGCCTCGATCAGGTCGGTCGCCTCTGCCTGCATGCGCAGGTGGAACTGGGGATATTCGCGGGCATGGTCCACGAGAAAGTCGAGGAAATCCCATTGCGGCATGAGGGCGATGAACTTGCACCGGGTCGGCAGACGCGAGAAGTCGCCGAGCGTCAGGGGCGTATCGCCCACCGTGACATTGACCGTCCGGGCCTTCTGGTGCGGCCTGGAAAGGAAATCCTCCAGGAAGCCGAGTTCGTAGATGACCTCCAGGGTCGAGGGGTGAATGGTGTCGCCGCGGAAGTCCCGCAGGAAATCCGCGTGCTTTTCGAGAACCAGAACCTCGACGCCCTGCCGGGCCAGGAGAAGCCCCAGCATCATTCCGGCAGGCCCGCCGCCGACGATGCAGCAGCGGGTTCGGAGGGTTTCGGCAGCTTGAGGCATATCCATCTCGGGCCCCTTGGTCCCGGCAAGCTTACCATAGGTTCAGCAAAGCTTCGATTTCATGTTCTGGCGCAAGCCGGCGGTGTGCGAACCCTCTTCCCCACAGGGGGGAGGGTAAGGCTCGCCTGTCATCCCGGGCCGCGCAGCGGAGCCCGGGATCCATAACCACTCACTGTCGAGAATGAAGCACAGCGGATGCCGCCGCGCTCTTCCCCTCATCGTCGTGGTGATGGATCCCGCCTGTGCGGGGATGACAGGGAGGGTCTGACCCGGGATCGGCGCCGTCGCCTCCCTAAACGCCATGGCCGGGACAAGCCCGGCCATGACGCGTGTTGAATGAATCGTTTCAATGAAAAGCGGCAGAAGCGCCCTCACCACATATCGAGCGCGACTCTCGCCTCGTCGGACATGCGGCTCTGGTCCCAGGGCGGATCGAACACGATGGTGGCCTTGACGCTCTGGACGCCGGGAACCATGGCCACCGCGTTCTCCACCCAGCCTGGCATCTCGCCGGCGACCGGGCAGCCCGGAGCGGTCAGGGTCATGTCGATGGCCACGTTGCGGTCGTCGTCGATGTCGACGCGGTAGATTAGGCCGAGTTCGTAGATGTCGGCCGGGATCTCCGGGTCGTAGACGGTCTTCAGGGCCGCGATGATGTCGTCGGTCATCCGGTCGAGTTCTTCCGGCGGCACCGCGGAGCCGGGGGACACCTGCGGCGCGTTAGGCGCGTCTTGGATCGGGGTGTGGTCGTTCACAGGTTCATCCTCAGGCAAACAGGGCCTCGGCCCTTTGCAGGGCATCGGCCAGCTTATCGACTTCTTCCATGGTGTTGTAGAGGCCGAACGACGCGCGGCAGGTCGATGTCGCGCCGAAGCGGTCGAGCAGCGGCATGGCGCAGTGGGTGCCTGCCCGCACCGCCACCCCCTGCCGATCGATGACAGTGGCGACGTCGTGGGCGTGGGCGCCCTTCATCTCGAAGGCGATGATGGCACCCTTGCCCTTGGCCTGGCCGATGATGCGCACCGAGTTCATGGCCCTCAGGCGCTCATGGGCGTATGTGGACAGGGCGGCCTCATGGGCGCGGATGTTCTCCCGGCCGAGCCCCATCATGAAGCGCAGGGCCGCATCGAGGCCGATGGCCTCGATGATGGCGGGAGTGCCGGCCTCGAACCGGTGCGGCGGGTCGTTATAGGTGATGCCCTCGCACAGGACCTCGCGGATCATCTCGCCGCCGCCCTGGTAGGGCGGCATCTTCGCAAGCCATTCGCGCTTTCCGTAGAGAACGCCGATGCCGGTCGGTCCATAGACCTTGTGGCCGGTGAACACGTAGAAATCCGCATCGATATCGCGCACGTCCACGTCCAGGTGCACCGCCCCCTGGGCGCCGTCCACCAGCACCGGCACCCCATGGCCATGGGCGATGCGGATGATCTCCTTGATCGGCGTCACCGTGCCCAGCACGTTGGACATGTGGGTGATGGCGACGATCTTGGTGCGCGGGGTGAAGAGCTTCTCGTATTCCTCCACGAGGAAGTTGCCCTCGTCGTCCACCGGAGCCCATTTGATCACCGCGCCCTTGCGCTCGCGCAGGAAATGCCAGGGCACGATGTTGGAATGGTGCTCCATGATGGAGAGGATGATCTCGTCCCCCTCCCCGATATTCATGCGGCCGAAGGAATCCGCCACCAGGTTGTAGGCTTCCGTGGCCGATTTGGTGAACACGATCTCGTCGACGGATTCGGCGTTGAGGAAGGCGCGCGCCGTCTCGCGGGCGCGCTCGAAGCCGTCGGTCGCCACGTTCGCCATGTAGTGCAGGCCGCGATGCACGTTCGCGTACCCGGTCTGCATGGTGTTCACCATGGCGTCGATGACGGCGCGGGGCTTCTGGGCCGAGGCGGCGTTGTCGAGATAGACGAGCGGCTTGCCGTAGACCTGCTGGCCCAGGATCGGAAACTCCGCCCGGATCGCCTCGACGTCATAGGGTGTGAAAGGTGCGTTCATGCTTGCCTCGTTCCCCTCCCCCTTGCGGGGATGGGTAAGGGGCGAGGGTGGTGCAGAAGGACCCGCTCACGTCCTATCCTGCACCACCCCCACCCGACCTCTGTTCGCTTACGCTCACTCTGGCCACCCTCCCCGCAAGGGGGAGGGAAACGTTAAGCCCGCGCCCGCAGCCAATCCTCGACGACGCCGATCAGCGCCTCGCGAACGGCCTCGTTCTCGACGAATTCGATGGACTCGCCCAGGAACGCCTGGACCAGGAGGCTTTCGGCCTGCTTCTTGGGCAGGCCGCGGGCCATGAGGTAGAACAGGAGATCCTCGTCGAGCTGACCGCAGGTGGCCCCGTGGGCGCATTGCACGTCGTCGGCGAAGATCTCGAGTTCCGGCTTGTTGTTCATGGAGCCGCCCTCCGCCAGGAGAAGCGCCGCCGACATCATCCGCCCATCGGTCTTCTGGGCATGGGGCGGAACGATGATCTTGCCCTGGAAGACGCCGGTGGCCTCGTCGTCGATCACGGTCTTGAACAGCTCGCGGCTCTCGCAATTGGGGCTTGCGTGATCCACCACGAGGGTGGAATCCCCGTGCTGGCGGCCTTTCAGCATGGTGGCGCCGTTGACCCGCAGGTTCGTGTTCTCGCCGCTCAGGACCACGAAGGCCTGGTGCCGGGACGTGGCGGCGCCTGCCACCACGTTGATGCTGTTGAAATTGGCCCCTCCGCCGATCCTTGCGGCAAGCGTCGAGAGAGCCAGAGCCCCGTCGCCCTCCTGGTTGAGGCGGACATGCTGCACGTCGGTGCCGTCCCCGGCGATCATCTCCACCACATCGTTGGGCTGGTGGTTCAGGCCGTCGGCGCTCTCGTGGGATTCGAGCAGGGTCACGGTCGCGCCCTCCTCCACCACCACGAGCACGCGGGTGGCGGTGGCCACCGCAGCCTCGCTCGCGGTGACGAAGCGCAGGTGGATCGGCGTCTCGACGGGGCCGGCGATCCGGATCATCACTCCGTCCGCCATGAACGAGGTGTTGAGCTGATAGACCGGGTTCTCGCTCGCCCATGGGATCGGGCTGAGATGGGCCAGCCATTCATGGCCGCTCGCCAGAGCCTCGCCCAGGGGCACGATCTCCACGTTCTCGGGCAGATCGCGAAAGTCCACGGCCTCGCGCATGAAGTGGCCGTTGACGAAGGGAACCTCCAGGGCCTCAACGCCGGAGAACGCCCTTGCGTTCTCCAACGCTGCTTTGGCCTCATCCGCGGATGGGATGCCGGCGAAGGGCGCGACCTCGCGCAGCAGGGCGCGAAGGTCCGTGTACTTGAACTCCTCGACCCGGCGATGGGGCAGGCCGGCTTTCGAAAAAAGCTCGAAGGCCTGGGCGCGGGATTCCACGTTGCCCGGCAGCAGGGTCTTGGCGGATTCGAAGGCCTGGACCAGCGCGGTTTCCGCCGGCGTTCTCATGAGAGTGACGTCAGCCATGTTACGCGGCCTCATTTTCCCGGTAGTCGGCGTAGCCGTTGGCCTCGAGCTCCAGGGCCAGTTCCTTGCCGCCCGACTTCACGATGCGGCCCGACGACATCACGTGCACGGAATCCGGCACGATGTGGTTGAGCAGGCGCTGGTAGTGGGTGATGACCAGGAAGGCGCGGTCGGGCGCGCGGAGCGCATTCACGCCCTCGGACACGATGCGCAGGGCGTCGATGTCGAGGCCGGAATCGGTCTCGTCCAGGATGCAGAAGGACGGCTGGAGCAGCGCCATCTGCAGGATCTCCATGCGCTTCTTCTCGCCGCCGGAGAA
>DASQTM010000226.1:0-3405 GCA_035641875.1 Microvirga sp.
AGGTGGGGGTGTTTGCGCCAGACCTTCATAGGCTATCGCTCACACCCCCACCCGGCGCTTCGCGCTCACCTCCCCACAAGGGGGAGGGAAACCAGCGGTGCATGGATCCCACGCCTTCGCCCTGCGGGAGCGGGGATGACAACGAGCATGGAAATGCGCCAAAGAAGAACACCCCTGTCAGGATCGATCCACATGTCCGAGAAGCCCGCTCCATCTCTTGCCGATCTGCGCCAGGAGATCGACCGCATCGACGAGACGATGCACCGGCTGCTCATGGAGCGCGGCACCATCATCGACCGGCTGATCGCCGTGAAGAAGACCTCCGAATCCGGCTCGGCCTTCCGGCCGGGCCGCGAGGCCTCCATGATGCGGGCGCTGGCGGAGCGCCACCGGGGCCTCTTACCCCTCGACACGGCGGAAGGCATCTGGCGGGTCATCATCGCCACCTTCACCTATGTGCAGGCGCCCTATGCGGTGCACGCGGACGTGTCCGGCGGCGATGCGCCCATGCGTGATTCCGCCCGGTTCCATTTCGGCTTCACGGTGCCCTGCATCACCCATCCGAGCGCCGCGGCGGTGATCGAGGCGGTGGCCGCCTCCCGCGGCGATCTCGGCATCTTCCGCCTCGACCAGGGCGCCACCAGCGGCGCCTGGTGGCGGACCCTGGCCGAGGGGGACCGGCCGAAGATCATCGCGCGGCTGCCCTTCATCGAGCGGCCGGATCATCCCGCCGGCACCCCGGTCTTCGTGATCTCGAAGCCGCTCGCGGACGCGTCCCTGCGCGACGTGGTGCTCTATGCGGCGCAGTTCGAGCGCTGGCATAAAGGAGCGAACGAGGCTCTCGCAGGCCTCGGCGGCGAGGTGGTGGCGAGCGCGGCGGACGCCCATGGTCTCTCCGAACTCATCGCCGTGCCCGGCTCCGTCGAGCCGGCCCGGCTCCACGAGGCCTTCACCCGGGCCGGCGCGAGCCTGGCCCAGTTGGTCGAGGTCGGCAGCCATGCCGAACGTTTCCGCGTGAAATGATCGCCAAGCTGCGCTAGACCGGCCCGGTCGAATTCGTCCGCCCCACAGGAAGCGAAAAAATGTCCGTTCGTCCCGAGCCCCGTCCCGGAGTCATGCAGATCGAGGCCTATGTGCCCGGCAAGAGCGCGGCCGCAGGGGTGGCGAAGATCCATAAACTCTCCTCGAACGAGACCCCGCTCGGGCCGTCGCCCAGGGCCGTCGAGGCCGTCAGGTCCGCCAACCATTTCGAGCTTTACCCGGACGGGTCGGCCACCCGCCTGCGCGAGGCGATCGGGGCCAAATACGGCCTCGATCCGAAGCGGATTATCTGCGGCGCGGGCTCCGACGAGCTCCTGGCGCTCATCACCCATGCCTATGTGGGGCCCGGGGATGAGGGGATCTTCTCGGAGCACGGCTTCCTGGTCTACCGCATCGCCATCCTGGCCGCCGGCGGCGCGCCGGTGGTGGCCCCGGAGAAGGATTACCGCGCCGACGCGGACGCCATCCTGGCCAAGGTCACGGACCGGACCAAGATCGTCTATCTGGCCAATCCCAACAACCCCACCGGCACCTACCTGCCCTTCGACGAAGTGAAGCGCCTGCATGCGGGCCTGCCCCCGCAGGTGGTGCTCGTGCTCGACGCGGCCTATGCGGAATATGTCCGCCGCAACGATTACGAGGCGGGGCTGGAGCTTGTCGCCACCGCCGAGAACGTGGTGATGACCCGCACCTTCTCGAAGATCTACGGACTCGCCAATCTGCGCCTCGGCTGGATGGTGGCGCCCGCCCACATCGTCGATGCGGTCAACCGCATCCGCGGCCCCTTCAACCTCAACGGCCCGGCCATGGCGGCCGGGATCGCGGCGATCCAGGACGACGCCCATGTGGCCAAGGCGGTGGAGCACAACGAGCAATGGCTCGCCTGGCTCGCCCGCGAGATCGAGGGCCTCGGCCTCAAGGTGACGCCAAGCGTGGGCAATTTCCTGCTCGTCCACTTCCCGAAGGACCCGGGCAGGACCGCCAAGGAGGCCGACGCTTTCCTCTCCAGCCGCGGGCTCATCCTGCGCCGGATCGACGCCTATGGCCTGCCCGACGCCCTGCGCCTGACGGTGGGCGGCGAGGAGGCGAACCGCCTCGTGGTGGAAACCTTGCGCGAGTTCCTGGGCGGGAATCATGCCTGAACGTCTCGGCCCTCCTCTCGCCACGCCGCTCTTCGGGCGCGTCGCCCTGATCGGCCTCGGGCTCATCGGCTCGTCCATCGCCCGCGCCGCCCGGCACCTCAACCTGGCGCGCACCATCGTCGCCATCGACCGGGACGAGGCGGTGGCCGCGCGGGTGCGGGAGCTGGGGATCGCCGACGAGGTCGTGTCCGATCCCGCCGCCGGGGTGAAGGACGCCGATCTCGTCATCCTGTGCGTGCCGGTGGGCGTGTGCGGGGCGGTGGCCGAGGCCATGCGGCCGGGGCTGAAGCCGGGCTGCATCGTGTCGGACGTGGGCTCGGTGAAGGCCTCCGTGGTGGCGCAGGTGCAGCCGCACCTGCCGGCGGGCGTGCATTTCGTGCCGGCCCATCCGGTGGCCGGCACGGAGCATTCCGGCCCCGATGCGGGCTTTGCCACGCTCTTTCACAATCGCTGGTGCATCCTGACGCCGCCGGAGGGCGAGGACGAGGCCGCGATCGAGCGCGTTCAGGCGTTCTGGTCCGCCATGGGCTCCAACGTGGAGATCATGAGCGCGCAGCACCACGACCTGGTGCTGGCGATCACCAGCCATGTGCCGCATCTCATCGCCTACAACATCGTCGGCACGGCGGCGGATCTGGAAACCGTCACCCAGGGCGAGGTGATCAAGTTCTCGGCCGGCGGCTTTCGCGACTTCACCCGCATCGCCGCCTCGGACCCGACCATGTGGCGCGACGTCTTCCTCCATAACCGGGAGGCGGTGCTCGAGATGCTGGGCCGGCTCAACGAGGACATCGCGCTGCTGGCCCGCGCCATCCGCTGGGGCGAGGGCGACAAGCTCTTCGACCTCTTCACCCGCACCCGCGCCATCCGGCGCGGCATCATCTCGTCGGGCCAGGAAACGCCGGAGCCGGATTTCGGCCGGAGGCGGGAAGACAAGGCCTGAGGTTGAACCTCAGAGGCCGAGGGACAGCGCGATCCTCGGCAGGAGAATCTGGCCCATCCCTCAGCCCTCATCCTGAGGAGGTGCGAAGCACCGTCTCGAAGACCTCATCCTGAGGAGCCGCATCAGCGGCGTCTCGAAGGATGATCCAGGGAGCGCGGGAAACGCTTCGCGTCCCCTCTCCCGGGTGGGAGAGGGGCAGGGGTGAGGGTGTGCGGGTCACTAAAGCGGGTTTCGAGCTGATGTGAGTCGAAAGCAGCCGTCTGTGCGTTGATTGGCATA
>DASQTM010000227.1:0-14314 GCA_035641875.1 Microvirga sp.
GGCCCGCTGACCGCCCGGCATCACGGCATCTCCATCATCTACCAGGAGCTTTCCCTCGCGCCCAATCTCACGGTGGCCGAGAACATGCTCCTCGGGCGGGAGCATAAGTCCGGCCCGATGGTCGACCGCCGCTCCATGGAGAACGCCTGCAGCGCGGTGCTCGAAAGGCTCGGCGTCGGCTTCAAGGCGACGACCCTGGTCAGCGTGCTGTCCATGGCCGAGCGGCAGCTCGTGGAGATCGCCCGCGCGCTTATCGCCAACTCGCGCATCCTGGTCATGGACGAGCCCACCACGTCCCTGTCGTCCCGCGAGACCGAGGCCCTCTTCGCCCTCGTGCGCCAGCTTCGGGCGGACGGGCTCGCGATCATCTATATCAGCCACCGCATGGCCGAGGTCTACGAACTCTCGGACCGGGTCTCGGTGCTGCGGGACGGCTCCTATGTGGGCACCCTGGCGCGGGAGGAAATCTCTGCGGAGCGCCTCGTCCACATGATGGTGGGGCGCGACCTGTCGTCCTTCTACAAGAAGGAGCACGACGCCCATGGCAGCCGCGGCCCCGTGATGTTCGCGGTTCGCCGCATGTCCGACGGGCGGCGCGTGCGCGAATGCTCCCTGGAGCTGCACGAGGGCGAGGTGCTCGGCATCGCCGGCCTCGTGGGAGCGGGGCGAACCGAACTGGCGCGCCTGATCTACGGAGCCGACCCGCGCAGCGGCGGCGAGGTCATCCTCGACGGCGAGCCCGTCGCCATCCACCGGCCTGAGGACGCCATCGATGCGGGCATCGTCTACCTGACGGAGGACCGCAAGCATCTCGGCCTCTTCCTGGATCTCACAGTGCGGGAGAACGTGAACATCAACGTGCTCGGGCGCGATTCCCGCGCAGGCGGCGTCCTCAACCTGCGAAGCGCCAAGGAGCGGGCCGCCGCGGCCATCCGGGCGCTTGCGATCCGGGTTGCGGGCGACGCGGTTCCCGTGGGCAGCCTGTCGGGCGGCAACCAGCAGAAGGTTCTGCTCTCGCGCCTGCTCGAGACGAAGCCGCGGGTGCTCATCCTCGACGAGCCCACGCGGGGCGTGGACATCGGCGCCAAGTCGGAGATCTACCGCCTGATCGACTCGCTTGCGCGCAACGGCGTCGGCGTCATCGTCATCTCCAGCGAGCTTCCGGAAGTCGTGGGCATCTGCGACCGGGTGCTGGTGATGCGCGAGGGACGGATCGCGGGCGAGGTGGGCGGAGCAGGCCACCCACCCGTGACTCAGGAAGATATCATCGCCATTGCGACAGGTGTAAGGGAAGCTGCCGAATGACACCCCCGAACGAGACCAGCGCATCTGTTCAACCGGCCGCAGTCGGCCCCGACGCCGCGTCCCAGAGCATGCAGCGCCGCCTCGCCTGGCGCTCCACCCTGCAGGCGCTGGGCATGCTGCCGGTGCTGATCATTCTGGGCGTGGTGTTCGAGCTCATGTCCGGCCGGTTCATGAGCTTCCAGAATCTCTCCATCGTAATGCAGCAGGCCTCGATCAACACCGTGCTGGCGGCCGGCATGACCTTCGTCATCCTCACCGGCGGCATCGACCTTTCCGTGGGCTCCATCCTGGCCGCCGCCGCCATGGTGGCGATCCTCGGATCGCTGATCCCCGAATGGGGAATGCTCGGCATTCCGGCGGCGCTGCTGGTGGGCCTCGGTCTCGGCCTCGTCAACGGAGCGCTGATCGCCTTCGCCAAGCTGCCGCCCTTCATCGTCACCCTGGGGTCGCTGACCGCCGTGCGCGGCCTTGCGCGCCTGCTGGGCGGGGACACGACCCAGTTCAACCCGCAGCTCCCCTTCGAGTTCATCGGCAACGGTCTCCTGTTCGGCCTGCCGTGGCTGGTGTGGATCGCCCTCGCGGTGGTGCTGATCTCCTGGTTCATCCTGCGCCGCACGGTGCTGGGCGTTCACATCTATGCGGTGGGCGGCAACCCGGACGCGGCGCGGCTCAGCGGCATCAAGGTCTGGGGCGTGCTCCTGTTCGTCTATGCCTTCTCGGGTCTCGCGTCCGGTCTCGGCGGCGTCATGTCGGCGGCGCGCCTCTACGCCGCCAACGGATTGCAGCTCGGGCAATCCTACGAGCTCGACGCCATCGCGGCCGTGATCCTGGGCGGCACCAGCTTCGTGGGCGGCATCGGGTCGATCTGGGGCACGCTCATCGGCGCGCTCATCATCGCCATTCTGACGAACGGCCTCATTCTGGTGGGCGTCTCCGACATCTGGCAGTTCATCATCAAAGGGCTCGTGATCATCGGGGCCGTGGCGCTCGACCGCTACCGCCTCAAGGGATCGGCGCGCACCTGACACAAGGATACAGGCGCCCGGTGGGCGCTCGTATAGGCTGGCTTCCGGAACGAGAACGATTCCGGAAGATCGCAGATCGACAATGCACCAGGAGGAATCCATGAAGCTTTCCCGTCTCACATGCAGCCTCGCCGCCGTGGCGCTGCTGGCAGCCCCAGCCTACGCCAAGGACGTCAAGAACGTCGGCATCTCGGTCGGCCTGCTCGGCAACCCGTTCTTCGTCGCCACCATCAAGGGCATCGAGGCCAAGGCCAAGGAGATCACGCCCACCGCCAGGATCACGTCCGTCTCGGCGGATTACGATCTCAACAGGCAGTTCACGCAGATGGACAACTTCGCTGCGGCCGGCACGGACATCGTGATGATCAACGCGGTGGACCCGGTGGCCATCGGACCGACCGTCAAGCGCGCTCAAGCCGCCGGCATGGTGGTGGCGGCCTTCGACGTGGCGGCGGCCGGCGCCGACGTGACCGTCATGACCGACAACGTGAAGGCCGGCGAATTGGCCTGCCAGTACATCGCCGATCACCTCAAGGGCAAGGGCGACGTGATCATCGTGAACGGCCCGCAGGTCTCGTCCATCGTGGACCGGGTGAAGGGCTGCAAGAACGTGTTCTCCAAGCACCCGGACATCAAGGTCCTGTCCGACAACCAGGACGCCAAGGGTTCGCGTGAAGGCGGCTTCGCCGTGGGCCAGAGCCTGCTCACCCGCTTCCCGAAGGTGGACGCCATCTTCGCCATCAACGATCCGACAGCCATCGGCGTCAACCTGGCGGCCAAGCAGCTCAACCGCAGCGAGTTCATCATCACGGGCGTCGACGGCGCGCCGGACATCGAGAACGAGCTGAAGTCGGGCACTTCGCTGATCAAGGCCTCGGCCTCCCAGGACCCCTACGTGATGGCGGCGCAATCCTATGAGCTCGCCGCCGGCGTCGTGGCCGGCAAGAAGCCCGAGAAGAACGTGATCCTGCTCGAGCCCAAGCTGATCACCGGCGAGAACATCAAGGACTACAAGGGCTGGACGGCGGTTCGCTAGTTCGACCCCACCTGCGGCGGCCTTGGCGAGAGCCCTGGCCGCCGTTTTTCCGGTCATGGGCAAGCGGCCCTTGGAGGCTGGTTCATGACACCCTCTCCCTCATCCTGAGGAGGTGCGTAGCACCTCCTCAGGATGAGGGCTGCGGGGTGGCGAACCCCTTACGGATCAAACTCTTAGGAGGCGACCCCATGCTGAGGCAGCTGCGCGAGCAGGTTCTGGAGGCCAATCTGGAAGTGGTGCGCCGCGGGCTCGTGCTTTACACCTTCGGCAATGTCAGCGGCGTCAGCCGCGAGGACAGCCTCGTGGTCATCAAGCCGAGCGGCGTTCCTTATGAACGAATGAATGCCGACGACCTCGTGGTGACCGATTTCGACGGCAAGGTGGTCTGGGGCAAGCTGCGTCCGTCCTCAGATCTCGACACGCACATCCATCTCTACAAATCCTTTCCGACGATCGGCGGCGTGGTACACACCCATTCCGAACATGCCGTCGCCTGGGCGCAAGCCTGCCGTCCGATTCCGCCCCTGGGCACCACCCACGCGGATTATTTCTACGGTCCGGTGCCGATCACCCGCGAATTAACCCCCGACGAGATCCGGAACGATTATGTGCGCGCGACCGGAATCGCGATCACGGACGCCTTCGGCAACCGGGACCCCATGGAGGTGCCCGCCGCCCTGGTGGCCGGCCATGGACCCTTCGCCTGGGGAAAGGACCCGGACGACGCCGTGCACAACGCCGTCGTGCTCGAGGCGGTCGCCCGCATGGCCATGTACACCTTTTCCCTGCGCCCCGACGCGCCGGGGGTTTCGCAGGCGCTCCTCGACCGGCACTATTTCCGCAAGCACGGCTCGACCGCCACCTATGGTCAGGCCGGGAAATAGAGTGGGGAGGCCTCCATGGCCGTTGTAGCAGGCGTCGACTTCGGCACCCTGAGCGTCAGGGTCACCCTCGTGGACGATCGCAAGGGCCCCCTCGGCCTTGCCACGGCGGAATACCCGCTTCACCGCAAGCGGGAGGACCCAGACTACGCCACTCAATCCCATGCGGACCACATGGACGCCCTGGCGCGCGCCATGCGCGGCGCGCTTCGATCCGCAGGGCTGAAGGGCGAGGAGGTGGCGAGCCTCGCGGTCGACACCACCGGCTCCAGCGTGGTCATGGTCGGCGAAGGGCTGGAGCCCCTCGGCGAGTATTATCTCTGGTGCGATCACCGGGCCAAGTCGGAGGCCGAGGAAATCACGCGGCTCGCCCATCAGGAGGGGCTGGAGGCGATCCAGTGGTGCGGCGGCGTCTACTCGCACGAATGGGGCTTCTCCAAGCTGCTCCATTGGCTCCGCCACAACCCCAACAAGCGCGACCGGCTGGTGACGGCGCTCGAGCATTGCGACATGGTGGCCGCCACCCTGACCGGCGTCACCGATGCCCGACAATTGAAGCGCAGCGTCTGCGCCATGGGCCATAAGTGGATGTGGAATCCGCGCTGGGGCGGGCTGCCCCCGCAGGGCTTCCTCTCCAAGGTCGATCCCCTGTTCGACGGCATCCGCGACAAGCTCGCAGGCGAGTACGCCACCTCCGATGCGGTCGCAGGCCGGCTCACCAAGGCCTGGGCGCAAAAGCTCGGCCTGCGGGCCGGAATCCCGATCCCGGTCGGAGCCTTCGACGCCCATTGGGACGCCATCGGGGCCGGCTGCCGCGTGGGCGACGTGGTGAACGTGGTCGGCACCTCCACCTGCATCATCGCCATGGCGGAACGCACCAGCCTGATCGAGGGCGTGTGCGGCGTGGTGCCGGGGAGCGTCGATCCAGGGCTCGTGGGGATCGAGGCCGGGCTTTCGGCCACCGGCGACATCTTCGAGGCCATCGCGCGGCGCGCCAACACCAACGTGCGCGAACTCTCGAAGGGCTTGGAGCACTATCGCGCCGGACAGACCGGTCTCCTGCGCCTGACCTGGGACAACGGCGACCGCACAATTCTGGTGAAGGCCGATCTCGGCGGCGTCACGCTGGGCTGGAACCTGCTGCACACCGCCCAGGACGAACTCTTCGCCGCCATCGAAGGCACCGCCTTCCACACCCGCATCATCCTGGAGCGGATGGAAGAGGGCGGCGTGCCCGTGGAGCGGGTGATCAACGCCGGCGGCATCCCGCAGCACAACGCGGTTCTGAACCAGGTCTACGCCAATGTTCTCGGACGCCCCGTCCTGGTGCCGGGCGGCATCCCGACGGGGCTGGGCTCCAGCATCTTCGCCAGCCTCGCCGCCGGCTCCCATCCGGACCTCGGCAGCGCGCAGGAAGCGATCTGCCTGCCCTTCCGCACCTTCGAGCCCGACCCCGCAGCCCATGCGGTCTACGAGAGGCTCTTTGCCCATTACAGGACGCTGTATTTCGGCTTCGGCGGCGCGAGCGGACCCGTTTCCCTCGACGACATCCTGCGCGACCTCAAGACGATTGCGGCTCTTGCCATCGATCCCGTGCCGCCCGATACGGCAGAGCGCGTTCCGGTGTGAGACCTGATGCTGTGACGAGGATCCCCATGCCCCTGTCTGGAGATGCCCGATGATCCTGGTTTCCGGCGAAGCTCTGATCGACCTGTTCATTGGCAAGCCCGCCCCGGCGGGCTTCCCGGCCGAGGCCGTCGCCGGCGGCTCGCCCTTCAACGTGGCCATCGGGATCAGCCGCCTGGGGCGTCCCGCCGCCTTCCTGTCCACCCTGTCCGAGGACGTGTTCGGGGCGTTCCTGTTCAATAAGCTCGTCGAGGCCGGGGTGAGCCCGGCCTACGTGCAGCGCTGCCCGAACGTCACCACGCTCAGCGTGGTCGCCACCAGCCCGTCGGGACAGCCGCAATACTCCTTCTATGCGCCCGACAGCGCCGACCGCGCCCTCAGGCCCGACGCCCTCCCCGCCCGGCTGCCCGCCGACGTGAACGCCATCGCGGCGGGCTCCTATGCGCTGGGCGTCGAGCCCATCGCCAGCGCCATCGAAGCCCTGCTGCGCCGGGAAGCGGGATCCCGCGTGATCTCTCTTGATCCCAATGTCAGGCCGCGGGTGGTGGGCGACCTGAACGCCTATCGGGAGCGATTCGAGAGGCTGCTGGCCCATGCCACTATCGTCAAGGCGAGCGACGAGGATATCGAGCTGCTCTACGGAACCCGCGACCTCGCCTCCGCGGCCCGCGTCTGGCTCCGGCGCGGCCCTAAGCTCGTGATCATCACCCGCGGCGAGAAGGGACCGCTCGCGGCCTTCGGCAGCAGGATCCTGGAGCGCCCGGCCCCGGGGATCGAGGTGGTGGACACGGTGGGCGCGGGCGATACCTTCCATGCCGGCCTTCTCTCCTGGCTCGACGCCAACGGCCTGCTGACGCCGGAGGGCGTCGCCGGGTTGGGCGAGGCCCAGGTGACGGCGGCCCTCGATTTCGCGGCCGCCGCCGCCGCCATCGTGTGCACCCGGCGCGGCGCGGATCCGCCCAGCTGGGACGAGGTGGAGCAATTCATGGCAGCACGCCCTTGAGCGAGATGGAGGCCATCGTGACGAACTCCCAACCTGTGCTCCCTCCTGCCGGTCCGAGCTGGCGCTCCCATCCCTTCCATCGCCAGTGGCTCGCCGATCAGGCCAACAGGCTCTTCGGCTTCTTCCAGCACGGCATCGTCAACCCGGCGGGCGGCTTCTTCGATCTCGACGACGAGGGAAAGCCCACCGAGACCGGCAACCCCGTCCGGCAGATCCACAACACCACCCGCATGGTGCATTGCTTTTCCATCGGCGCCCTGCTCGGCCGCCCCGGATGCGATTCCATCGTGGATCACGGGATGCGCTATCTCTGGAACAGCCACCGGGACGCCCAGCATGGGGGCTATGTCTGGTCCCTGGACAATGACGGCCCGAAGGACGACACCAAGCAGGCCTACGGGCACGCCTTCGTCCTGCTGGCGGCGTCGAGCGCCAAGGTGGTGGGGCATCCCCTGGCGGACCGGCTCCTGGAGGACATCACGGGGGTGCTGGAGCAGCGCTTCTGGGAGGAGCAGCACGGAGCCGTGACGGAGGAGTTCTCCCGGGACTGGTCCCCCCTGAGCCAGTATCGCGGCCAGAACTCCAACATGCACCTGACCGAGTCGCTCATGGCCGCCTTCGAGGCCACCGGGGACAGGCTCTATCTCGACAAGGCGGAGCGCATCGCCAGCCTGATCATCGGCCGCCACGCCGCCGCCCTCGGCTACCGGGTGGCCGAGCACTTCCATGCGGATTGGACCCTGGACACGGAATACCGCGGCTACGACGTGTTCCGCCCCTACGGCACCACCCCTGGGCACTGGCTCGAATGGGCCAGGCTCATCCTCCAGCTCTGGTCCCTCGGCGGCCAAAAGCACGACTGGATGCCGGAGGCCGCCCGCGAGCTGTTCCGGCAGTCCATCGAGCTCGGATGGGACAAGGAGAGGGGCGGGTTCTTCTACGCCCTCGACTGGGACGACAAGCCGAGGCTGCCCCAGAAACTGTGGTGGCCCTGCGCCGAGGCCATCGGCGCGGCGGCCTTCCTGGGCGAGCACAGCCCGAGCCCCTTCCACGAGGAATGGTACCGCGCCCTCTGGGGCTTTGCCGAAAACCACCTGATCGACCACCGGAATGGCGGTTGGCGCCCCGAACTGTCACTGAATCTGGAAGCAACCACCAACCTGTTCACCGGCAAGCCCGATCTCTACCACGCCCTGCAGGCGTGCCTGATCCCGCTCTTCCCCGCCACCGGCAGCCTGACCCGCGTGATCCCGCAGACCCTTTCTCAACCCTGAGAGAGGTGCCGCTCCAGGGCGTCCCGGAAGGGCATTCCAGCCTGCGCGCCCGCTGTCAGGCAGGACAGGGAGGCGGCGGCGCAGGCTCGGCCCATCGCCTCGCCGATCTCAAGGCCTTCCGAGAGCCCATGGGCGATCACCCCGACAAACGTGTCGCCGGCCCCGGTGGTATCGACCGGCGTAATCGCCTGGGCAGCGGCGTGGATCTGCGAACCATCCGCCCCAATGGCGAATGCACCCCGCGCACCGGCGGTGACGATGCATGTCGTTGCGAAGGAGTGGGCAACGGCTTTTCCAGCTTCGAGGTAGTCCTCCCCGGCGGACATGGCCACAGCAGCCGCGATGGAAACCGCCTCATGCTCGTTGACGACGAGCACATCGGTCGCCGCGAGCAGCTCCGTCATGGAGGCGCGCTCGGTCACGGCAGGCACGGGCGCGAAGTTCCAGACGACCCTGACGCCTGCCTGCCGTGCCCGGGCAGCCACCTCAAGGTTTTCGCCAAGGGGCACCTCCATCTGCAGGACGAGCACCGACGCCTTCGACAGCAGGCTCTGCGGCAGATCGGCGGCGCGCAGCGCCATATTGGCTCCGCTCGCCACCGTGATGGCGTTCTCCCCGGTATCGTCGACGGTGATGAAGGCGCAGCCGGTCGGCTCGCCGACGATCCGGACAGCCTGCGTATCGATGCCGTTCTCGCGGAGATTGTCGAGACAGGCCTTGCCGAAGGGATCGTTTCCGACGGCGCCCACCATGGCAACGGCGATCGGCCCTCCACGCCCGATGCGGGCGGCCGCCACCGCCTGGTTGGCGCCCTTGCCGCCAAAAAAGCTGTCGGCCCGGCGCGACAGGACCGTCTCGCCGGGCCGGGCGATGGCCTGCACCCGGGCGACCAGGTCCATGTTGATGGATCCGAAGACGACGATCATGCTGTCCTAACCTAGCCAGCCCTCTTCTCAAGCGGCTCCTGTAGCACAGGACATGCAGACCCAGCCATAAGCGGCGTCCCTCCACTTGCCGGTCTTGAACGATCTCGGGTCATTGAAGGCGAGGGGTTTTCATGAACCGGTAGCGGTCGGCCGATGTCACCGTGACGTCGAACATGTCGCCCTCGCGCTCAAGAGTCAGAGGGACATCCACACCGGCCGGCCCGAGGGCCCATATGGCGCGGTAGAATTCGGCCAGGGACGCAATCCCCTGCCCTGCCACCCCGTGCACCCGGTCGCCGGCCCGCAGGCCTGCCCGCTGCGCCGGAGCATCTCCCGCCAGACCGATGAGCACCACGTGCTCGTCCTCGATCTCCGAGGCGTAGAGGCCGAGCCAGGGCCTCGGAGGTCGGCTCGCCTTGCCCTGCGTCAGGAGATCGTCCAGGAGCGGCTTGAGAAGGTCGATGGGCACACTCATGTTGAGCGGGACGACTCGTCCGCCGTCAGGCTGATGCTGGAGTTGCAAGGAACCGATGCCCACCAGATCGCCGCGCGGCCCGATCAGAGCCGTGCCGCCCCAGTTGGGGTGCGCCGGCGCGGTGAAGATCGCATCGTCGATGAGATATTCCCAATAGCCTGCGAATTCCTGACAGGCCACCACGTTCGCCGCAAGGGAGCGGGCCCGCCCGCCGCTGCCGCCCATGACGACCGGATCCCCCGGGCTTAAGCGTCGCGAGTCGCCCAATGGGAGGACCGGGGTGCCAAGGGGAGCAACCGCCTGGACGAGCCCGAAGCCTGTCTCGTAATCATATGCTAGGCCATGAGCCTGGACGAGCCGGCCCTCACTGGTGCTCAGCCAGATCTCCTCGGCCTCAGCGATCAGATAGCCGATGGTCACCACGAGGCCGTCGGCACGGATGACGGCCCCCTGCCCGGCCCGTTCCGTGCCGAGGGTTTCGGCCGTAAAGGCGTCGGCGGGCACTCGGGACCGCAACGAGACGACAGCGCCCAAGGCCTGCCGCAGATCGTAGGCAAGCGTCTTCGCATCCGGCTGAAACTCGGGCGGGATGTGCCAATCATCGGGTGATTGCATCGAAAACTCCTCAAAACCCTCGCGCCGCCAACAGGCTTGTGCTGCTCTCTTCGAAGTATGGAGCGGCTTAGATGACGGTGGCGCGAGTTCCTGCCTTAGCCCTCAAAGTAATGGCCAAGATTGCCAATCCGCAAGGGCAGCGCCACTGGCTCCCGTGGAAGCCCAGAGGGCTGCCTATAGAGTAGAACGTCCATAGGGCTGGGATTGTGCCCGTTTTACTCTTTCCGGGCAGGAGAGCCAGGGGCTTTCCGCCTCGCAGGGCGTCAATTGGACGGAGGATAGCGACGCAGCAGGCGCGACTCGCGCCATTGCAGAACAATCAGTTCGCGCAGGCTAAGAGGCGTAATGCCTCGGGCCCGGTTGGACGCGGCGATGGCGAACAGAATCTCATGCTGCTCGAACCATGTGCGGTAGGCATCCTTGATGGTCAGCTCCGGATCCCAAATGTGAATGGCTTCGGCCCCGGCTCCGTTGATCTCCACGATCAGAAAGTCCTTGCCCTGCATCAGGGCATCGATCGTCCTGAAGCGGAGATCGAAGCGCCCGTAATGAAATTCCGGCATCGACTTAGCGATCTGATCCAGTCGTTCGGTGAGCGCAGACGTGATATGAGCCGAGCCGTCCCGATAGAGGGCGCCGACACGCAGGCTCGCAATCGTCGCCAGCCTTACGATGGAACCTTTCGCCGGCACCTCGTTCAAACGCGCTGCAAAAGTCTCGAAGTGCAGCCTCGCCCGTCGCGATGCACGACGATCCGCCTTGATCAATTGGCGCAGGGTGGATCGGCCGTCTCCGACCACGTGCGGATAGTAGCGCAGCCCGAAGGAGTAGATCCGCCCCTTTTTCATGCCGGGATCACGCACATAGAAGATCCCAGCCTCCCCGTGCCACGGCACGTACTCCTGGAGGATCACCGTCTGAGCAGGCGGAAAGCGCGTCAGATAGACGGATAGCTCCGACGTGTTGCGTACCAGCCGGACGCCGTAACCGCAGGCGCCGATGTCGGGTTTGACGATCAGGGGATAAGCAAGGTTCGAAGCCGTGATGCGCTGCTCAGCCACCCGCAGGCGCGCCGATGAAGACAGCCCACCATGGAGTTGGACGGCCGTCCATCGCGCGACCCATCGCTGATGAGCGCGTCCAACCTGGCTCAAGCATGAGGATTTCGTCTCGCCACGAAATCCCCCTGATACGATCCGCGGGTTTGCGGCTGTCGGGAGGGTCAGGCTCCCATGGCGGAGTGCGAGCGCAAACCACTTGAGAACCACAGGCGCATAGATCCACAACCATGGAATGTACTCTCGTGGCGCGACCGGCGCTCGGGCGAGATGCACTTCCGGCATGCCATCGAGAACGATCGAATAGCGGACGCGCTGCCGGGACTGAGAACGTTGTAAGATCCATCGAAGACGCGCCCCGAGGATGTGAAGGGCGAAGGCAATAGCATTGCGAACTGTCTTCCCATCAGCAGGGCCATCGTTCAACGGGTCAGCCATTGGTCGCCGTTCTATCGCCAATGAGTAAGGTGACACAGAACTTCTCATGTCGCTATATTGACGCCGACGAACGTAGCTATCAGGCGGATTGCGATGAATGACGTTCGGACGTGGCTCGGTGAGTGTGGACTCGATCACTATGCCGACCTGTTCTCTCAGCAGGCGCTCAATTGGGATGTTCTTCCGGATCTGACGGAGGTGGACCTTGCCAGCCTCGGGATCCCATTAGGAGATCGCAAAAGGCTGCTGAAGGCGATCTCGCTTCTGTCGCATGAAGACCTGACGGGCGGCGCTCGTTCCGCAGACGGGGCCCCATTGGCAGCGCGGCCGGAGCCTGAACGACGTTACCTCACGGTGATGTTCTGCGATCTCGTGGGATCGACCGCTCTGGCGAGACAGCTGGATCCCGAGGATCTACGCTCGGTCATTCGCACCTATCAGGATTGCTGCGCCGGAATCGTGGCTCGCTACGACGGGTTCATCTGTCGCCATATCGGCGACGGGATCGTGATCTATTTCGGCTATCCTCGCGCCCATGAGGACGATGCGGAGCGGGCGCTCCATGCGGGGCTCGATCTGATCCAAGCCATCGGTCACCTGACCACAGAAACAGGAGCCCCATTGCAGGCCCGCATCGGCGTGACTACAGGGCTTGTCATTGTGGGAGACCTGATCGGGACCGGCCCTGCGCAGGAGGTTGTCGCCCTTGGCGATCCGCTCAACATCGCCTCGCGTCTGCAGTCGCTGGCGGCGCCCAACGGGCTTGTGGTGGACAAAACCACCCATGACCTCACCTCAGGTTTCTATTCCTTTATCGACCTGGGGGAGCAATCCCTGAAGGGTCTCGCGGAGAGCGTCCAGGTCTGGTCCGTTACAGAGGCCGTCAAGCCGCAAAGCCGCTTCGCCGGAACGCGAACCGCCCGTCCGACTCCATTCGTGAACCGAGACCATGAACTGGGAACCCTTCTCAGCACGTGGGGAGCCGCCGCCATGGGAACCGGTCAACTGGTTCTCGTCGCAGGCGATCCCGGCATCGGAAAATCCCGCCTGGTACAGGTCTTCGAGAGCAGGCTGGCAGGCCAGCCGCATGGATATGTTCTGGTGCAAAGCTCGCCGTATCATCAGAGTACGGCGCTTTACCCCTTTGTCGAGCAGGTGCGGCATGCTGCGGTGCTGACCTCTCATGATACGCCGGAACAGAAGATCGAAAAGCTGTCAGCCTATTTTACAGGCCTCGCCAGCCAGGACGAAGCCGTGAGTCTCTTTGCGACTCTTCTGTCGATTCCAGAGGCTGATGACGGCAGCATCCCAGGCGCATCCAGCACAAAGGAGAGCGCGTTCAAGATCATCCTTGAACAGTTCAGCCACATGGCGGACAACTTGCCTCTTCTGGTCGTCGTGGAGGACGCACAATGGCTTGATCCTACATCGCTGGACTTGCTTGAAGCCCTGGCCAATCATCTGCGCGACCGACGCGCGCTGCTGCTCGTCACCTACCGCTCGGACTTCCCCCTATCGTTCGCCGAACGAATACCCTCAACCCTGCTGCAACTGGAGCGCCTGCAGCGCGGGGACTGCCGAACTGTCGTCGAGCACGTCGCGGACAAGGCTCTCCCCCGTGTTCTCCTGGATGAAATTCTCGACCGAGCGGACGGCGTGGCTCTCTTTGCCGAGGAACTCACGAAGGCGGCTGTGGAATCCGATGCCGTGATCGATCATGGCGACCGGTTCGAACTGAGGTTCGCCCGACCGGAACTGGCCCTCCCCGCCACGCTCAACGGTTCGCTCATGGCCCGCCTGGATCGCAATCCCGAGGCGCGGGAGATCGCACAGATCGGGTCTGTGATCGGCAGGGAGTTTACCTTCGACATGCTGGTCGGGGTCGCCGGGAGGCCCGAGGCCGAGGTTCGTAAGGGCTTGACACGTCTGATCGAAACCGACCTCCTCCTCCAGATAGGGGCAGCGCGGCACGCTGTGTATCGTTTCAAGCACGCCCTCGTGCAGGATGCCGCCTATGAGAGCCTTCTGCTCAGCAGGAGGCGAGCCCTGCATGCTCGCGTAGCCGAGGATCTGGAAAATCATCACCAGGAAAGGGTTACGGCAGAGCCGGCTTTGCTGGCGCACCATTTCAAGCGCGCCGGCCTGTTCGAGAAAGCGATCGCCTACTTTCTGGAAGCCGGTCGGCTCGCCATCGGGCGCTCGGCGATGGCCGAGGCGATCTCCGCCCTGAAAGCAGGCATCGAGTTGTTGCCAAGACTTCCCGCCTCAGGCGATGCAGGAAAATGGGAATTGGAACTGCAGGTCCTCCTGGGACATGCTTTGCGGGCAGCACGAGCGCCAAGCGCACCGGAAACCGGGCAGGCATGGGATCGCGCGTACAAGCTTTGCCTCAAAGAAGGCGATGACACGCATCTTCAGCAGGTGCTTTACGGGCAGTTCCTGTTCCATCAGGGGAACGCCAATCTGAAACAGGCCCGCGCGCTGGGAGAGGATCTTCTTGCGCTCGCGGGAAAATACAACGACGACAGCGCCTTCATCAGAGGGCATAGCGCCGTGGGCCGTACGGCTTTCGGGCAAGGGGACTTTGCCGCGGCGCGTCACCACCTTGAACAGGCCCTCTCTGATCCGAAGCACGGACTCCACTTGGTGTCC
>DASQTM010000228.1:0-13559 GCA_035641875.1 Microvirga sp.
GGCCCTGGACCGCAAGGTGCCCAGCCACGACGTCGCGATGGCGCTCTCCTGATATTCCTATGCCCTACGACACCACCAGCTCCTATCCCCGCGACCTCGTCGGCTATGGCCGCAATCCGCCGCATCCGCGCTGGCCGAACGGGGCCCGCATCTGCGTGCAGTTCGTGATCAACTACGAGGAGGGCGGCGAGAACAACATCCTGCACGGAGACCGTGCCTCCGAGGCCTTCCTGTCGGAGATCGTCGGCGCGCAAGCCTGGCCCGGCCAGCGGCACATGAGCATGGAGTCGATCTACGAATACGGCTCCCGCGCCGGCTTCTGGCGCCTGTGGCGGATGTTCACCGAACGCAACATGCCGGTGACCGTCTACGGCGTCGCCACCGCCCTCATGCGCAACCCGGATGCGGTCGCCGCCATGAAGGAAGCGGGCTGGGAGATCGCGAGCCACGGGCTCAAGTGGATCGACTACCGCGAATTCTCCACGGAGGAGGAGCGGGCGCATATGAAGGAGGCGATCCGCATCCACACCGAGGTGACGGGCGAGCGGCCGCTGGGCTGGTATACGGGCCGCACCTCCGAGCACACCAACCGCCTCGTGGCGGAGGAGGGCGGCTTCCTCTACAGCGCCGATTCCTACGCCGACGAGCTGCCCTACTGGGAGCAGCACGGCGAGAAGCAGCAGCTCATCGTGCCCTATACGCTCGACGCCAACGACATGCGCTTTGCGACCCCGCAGGGCTTCAATGCGGGCGATCAGTTCTTCGCCTACCTGAAGGACTCGTTCGACACGCTCTATGCGGAGGGCGAGACCGCGCCGAAGATGCTGTCGGTCGGCCTCCATTGCCGCCTCGTCGGCCGCCCCGGACGGGCCGCGGCGCTGGCGCGCTTCCTCGACTATGTCACCTCCCACGAGGATGTCTGGGCGGCCCGGCGCATCGATATCGCCCGCCACTGGCTCCGGCAGCATCGGCCAATTGGCTTGAAGCCCAGCACCATGAACCGTGCGCTCTTCGTGGAAGCCTTCGGCGACATCTTCGAGCATTCGCCCTGGATCGCGGAGCGCGCTTTCGACGCCGGCCTCACCACCGGGCAGGACACGGCCGAGGGCCTTCATGCCGCCATGGTGCATGTGCTCTCGGGGGCGAGCCACGGGCAGAAGCTGGCGCTGATCAACGCCCATCCTGATCTTGCCGGGCGCCTCAAGCTCGCCGACCTCACGGCCGATTCCCGCTCGGAGCAATCCTCCGCCGGGCTCGACAGCCTGACCGAGGAGGAGCGGGACTGGTTCCTCACCCTCAACGACGCCTACAAGGAGAAATTCGCCTTTCCGTTCATCATGGCGGTGAAGGGGCGCTCCAAGGACGAGATCCTCACCGCCTTCGAGGAACGGCTCGAACATGACCCGGAGCAGGAGTTCGCCACCGCCATCGTCCAGATCGAGCTGATCGCGCTCCTGCGGCTCAAGGAGCGCCTGCCGTCCCTGGCCGACGTGTTCTCGAACCTCGCCTGACAGGAACCGTTCAGGACTATGGAGCGTCTTCGTCATGGCTTGGCCATATCCTGGGCCGGGTCGTACAAGCGGAGGACGACATGGGTCTGTTCAAGTTCATCAAGGACGCCGGGGCCAAGATCTTCGGCGGCAGCGCCGCGGCGGCGACCCCCGACAAGCTGCAGAAGGAGGTTCAAGGCCATGGTTTCGACGCCAGCAAGCTCGGGATCCAGGTCGAGGGCGACAAGGTGAAGCTGTCGGGCCAGGCCATCAGCCAGGAGGAGGCCGAGAAGATCATCCTGTCACTGGGCAATACCTATGGGGTCGCCGAGGTCGACACGAGCGATCTTCAGGTCCAGCAGCCGGGCACGCAGTCGACCATGTACACGGTCCAGAAGGGCGACACCCTCTGGGAGATCGCCGAGAAGCACTACGGCAAGGGCAAGGGCGCGAAGCATACGGAAATCGTCAAGGCCAACTCGCCGCCGGTGAAGGACCCCAACATGATCCAGCCCGGCTGGGTGCTCAGAATCCCGCCCCTCCCGTAAGCACGCTCCGATTGCGCTCCTCCCGGCGATGCCGGTATGAAGGGCCTGTCGCAGGGAGATCGTTCATGAGCGAAGCGCCGGGGGTCGTCGACCTCGACCGGGAGGCCGTCAAGCAGGGGCTGAGCGAAGGCTCGATCGTTCTGGTCGATGTTCGCGAGCCTCACGAATTTGCCGCCGGCCACATCCCTGGGTCCATCTCGAACCCGCTCTCGGCCTTCGATCCCTCCGGGCTGCCCGAGGGCAAGCGAATCGTGTTCTCCTGCGCCGCCGGAGTCAGGTCGGTCCGGGCCATCGAATTCGCCCAGGCGGCAGGGCGGGACATCCGCGAGCATTACAAAGGCGGGTTCAAGGATTGGGCCGCCTCGGGCGAGCCGGTCGAGTAAGGAATTGGCCGGATCACTTCACGCAGATTTGTTCTAAAGTCGAGTGCTCAAGCTTCGAGACTTGTGCGCTAATGCCGCCCTGCCGACGGTGGTTCGCCATGAAGACCATCGCGCGTCCATGAGGGAAGAGATATAATGAAACGTACTGTCTTTGTCGCCAGCCTGCTGGCGCTAGGGGTGACTGCCGCCATCGCCCAAAGCAACGTCGTCGAACAACGCCAGAATCTCATGAAGGAGATGGGCGCGCAGACTCGGCCCCTCGGGGGCATGATGCGTGGCCAGGAGCCGTTCGACCTCGCCAAGGTTCAAAATGGGCTGAAGGTGTTCGCCGAAAACTCCAGGAAATTCGTGACCCTCTTCCCCGAAAGCTCGAAGAACGCGGAGAAAACCGAGGCCCTGCCGACCATCTGGGAGAATAAGGCCAAGTTCGAATCCATCGGGACCAAGCTGAGCACGGACGCCCAGACGGCGTTGACCACCATCAAGGACGAGGCCTCCTTCAAGGCGGAGATGCCGAAGGTGCTTCAGAATTGCGGCGCCTGCCACAACGAGTTCCGGAAGAAGAGCTCTTAAGTCTTTTCAGGTTCAAAGCGGGCGGCCGGCATGGCCGCCCGTTTCGTTTGGAGGCTCGGCCATGCGCAAGGCGATCATAGGTCTTTTCGTTCTGGCGGCGCTGGGAGCCCTGGGCTTCTGGGGCCTGACCTCCCCGGCCGCCTATGGCCTGATTCGCGGCGACGGTTCCGTCACCCCCGTGGCCAACCGGGAGCCCGATATCGAGAACGGCCGCATCCAGTTCTATGCCGGCGGCTGCACCTCCTGCCATGCCACGCCGAACCAGGACGACAAGCTGCGCCTCGGCGGCGGCTACGCCCTGAAATCCCCCTTCGGCACCTTCCATGTGCCCAACATTTCGCCGCACAAGCAGGACGGCATCGGCTCCTGGACGGCGGCCGACTTCATCCGCGCCATGCGGGAGGGGACCTCCCCCGACGGGCGTCACTATTACCCGGCCTTTCCCTACACCTCCTATCAGCGGATGAACGCCGAGGAACTGGCTGACCTCTTCGCCTACATGATGACGCTTCAGCCGGTGGAGGGCCGCGCCCCCGGGCACGATCTCCCGTTCCCGTTCAACATCCGCCGCGGCGTCGGCCTGTGGAAGCTCGCCTTCCTGGACGGAAAGACCTTCGCGCCCGACCCGGCAAAGCCCGCAAGCTGGAACCGGGGCTCCTATCTGGTGAACGGGCCCGGCCATTGCGCCGAGTGCCACAGCGAGCGCAGCTTCGCCGGGGCCATCATCGAGGACCGCCGCTTCGCCGGCGGGCCTGACCCTGAGGGCAGGGGCACCGTTCCCAACATCACGCCCCATCCGACCGGCATCGGCGGCTGGACGGCGGACGATCTCACGACCCTGCTGAAAACCGGGGAGACTCCCAACTTCGACACGGTGGGCGGACCCATGGGGTCCGTGGTGGCCAACACGGCCCAACTCACGGACGCCGACCGTCAGGCCATGGCGGAGTACCTGCTCTCGCTGCCGCCCAAGCAGGGCGTCAAGGGCCCCGAGAATCCTTGAGACCGTGGATCGCCCCGGTCAGTCCATCACGGCCGCTTTGAGGATGCACACCATGGTGGCCCGTCCCGGCGCGCTGCCGACGCAGCGCACGGAATGGGGCCGGTCGCAGCGATAGCGCAAGGTCTCGCCGGCCCGGGCCCGCTGGGCGACGCCGCCCACCTCCACCTCGAACTCGCCGTCCAGAACCGAGAGGCATTCCACCGAGCCGCGCTGATGGCCGTCGGAATCGAGCACGCCGCCGGGGTCCGACTGCACGTCGTACCATTGCAGCCACTCGATGGTTTTCAGCCAGCCGATGATGGCGAGGCGCATCTTGCCGTCCTCGGACACGAGGATCGGGGTGTCGGCCTTCGAGGATTTGTCGATGAAGGGCTCTTCGTCCCCAGACGCCAGGACCCGCTCGATGGACACGTCGAGCGCCTGGCTCAGGCGCCAGATGGTCGCGAGAGTCGGGTTGGTCTCGTTGCGCTCGATCTGGCTGATGATCGACTTCGCCACGCCGGACTGCTCGGCCAGTTCCGACAGGGACAGGTTGTAGGCCTTGCGCAGCCGCTGGATCGTCTTGCCCATGTTGCCGGACAGGACCTGGGCGCCCGATTCCAGCTCCCGATGCCGCTCTTTGCCCTCGACGCCCATGGTGCCTGCCCTTGTTCTGAAAGACCGAACGTTCGTTCCTCAAAACGGTTGTGGGGTATCCAGCGGGACGGGTCAAGCGCCGGAGGGGCCGCGGCTCCGCCTTTTCCGGTCAGACGCCGGATTTCTGGGGGGAGGCCTGAAGCTCCTTGGACCGCATCATGCCGAGCCGGTGCTCGCGCCAGACGATGAAGACCCCTGTGGCTGCGACGGTCGCCGCCCCGACCAGCATGGTGAGAGTGGGAAGGTCGCCGAACACGAACCAGCCGAACAGCAGCGCCCAGATCATGGTGGTGTATTCGAACGGCGCGATCACGGAGGTGTCCGCATGGCGGTAGCTCTGGGTGACCAGGATCTGGCCGATCCCACCGAGGATGCCGCTGACGACGAAGAGGCCGAGGTCCGTGGCATCGGGCCTGTGCCAGCCGAACAGCAGGGTGCAGAGGGAGAGCGCCGAGGCCAGGATGAAGAAGTAGAACACGATGGCGCCCGTGGTCTCGGTGGCCGTCAGGCGGCGCACCTGGATCATGGCGCCCGCGGAGCAGAAGGCTCCCAGAAAGGCGCAGAGGGCCCCCAGCGTCGGCCCCGCGCTCAGGCTTCCGGTGAAGGTTTCGATCTTGAGGTAGGGTGAGAGCATGATCAGAACCCCCACGAAGCCCACGGCCACCGCCGACCAGCGATAGGCCCGGACCTTCTCCTGGAGCAGGAGGGCCGCCAAGACCACCACGATGAGAGGCGACGCATAGCCGATCGCGATGGCGTCGTGGAGGGGCAGGTAGGAGAGAGCTGCGAAGCCGAGAAACATGCCGCTCGTGCCGATGAAGCCGCGCTTGAAATGACCGGTTACATTCCGGGTCCGCACGGCGTTGATGAGACCCCCCTCCCAGGCCAGCCACGCCAGGAGCGGCAGAAGCGCGAAGGTCGAGCGGAAGAACACCACCTCGCCGACGGGATAGCGCGCGGTGAGCGTCTTCAACGTGGCGGACATCATGGTGAAAACGAGGGCGGACAGGACCTTGAGGGCGATCCCCAGGAGAGGTTTCACGGGATTTCAGTCGCTTGACGGCAGGAGCTTCTACCAATCACGACAGGCGCCTTTCGTGAAGGCCTCGACGGCCGAAAACCCGTGCGCGGGGCGCATGGGCTCAGGCTCCGCCGTCACAAAACTGCAAGGGTAGCGTCACGGGGACGAGACGCGAATCCGCTTTGACTGGAGCGACAGGACACCGAACGAGGACATCCGCATGGGCCAGGATCTGAACGCCATCCGCGTGCGCACCCTGTTCCTGTCGGATCTCCATCTCGGCACCAGGGGATGCCAGGCCGACGCGCTGCTGGGGTTCCTCAAGCGCTACGACGCGGACACGATCTACCTGGTGGGCGACATCGTCGATGGCTGGCGGCTGAAATCCGGCTGGTACTGGCCGCAGCCTCACAACGACGTGGTGCAGAAATTGCTGCGCAAGGTGCGCAAGGGAACGCGCCTCGTCTGCATTCCCGGCAATCACGACGAGTTCCTGCGCGACTATGTCGGCGTCAATCTCGGCGGCATCGAGCTGGCGGAATCCGCCCTTCACGAGGCCGCGGACGGGAAGCGCTATCTCGTCATCCATGGCGACCAGTTCGACCTCGTGGTGCGCCATGCCCGCTGGCTCGCCCTGCTCGGCGACGGCGCCTACACGGCGGCGCTTTTCGTCAACACCCATCTCAACATCCTGCGGCGGCGGCTCGGCCTGACCTACTGGTCGCTCTCGTCCTGGGCCAAGCTCAGGGTCAAGAACGCGGTCAACTACATCAGCCGCTTCGAGGAGCTTCTGGCGGCGGAGGCCCGGCGCCAGAGGGCAGACGGGGTGATCTGCGGCCATATCCACCACGCGGCGATGCACGAGCAGTTCGGCGTGTCTTATGTGAACACCGGCGACTGGGTGGAATCCTGCACGGCGATCGTCGAACATTATGACGGCGCCTTCGAGCTGATCCGCTGGACGGAGGTCCGGCAGCAGGCGGAGGTCAGCACCGGTCGGGTTCGCGCAGAGGTCGGCGAGAGGGCGGCCTGATGCGCCTGCTGATCGCAACCGATGCATGGCGCCCGCAGATCAACGGCGTCGTGCGCTCCCTCGAACACATGGCCGCGGAAGCTCCCCATTTCGGCGTGGAGGTCGCCTTCCTGACCCCGGAGCGTTTCCGCTCCTTCCCGATGCCCACCTATCCCGAGATTCGCCTGTCCCTGGCGGGGCCTGGCCATGTGGCCCGCATCATCGAGGAGATCCGGCCCACCCATCTGCACATCGCAACGGAAGGGCCGATCGGCCTTGCCATGCGGATCGCGTGTGGTCGGCAGGGCCGCGGCTTCACCACGAGCTACCACACCCGCTTTCCGGAATATGTCTCGGCCCGCACGCCCATTCCGGAATCCTGGTCCTACCGCGCCCTTCGGCGGTTTCACCGGGGCTCCCGCGCCCTGATGGTCAGCACCCCATCCCTGGAGCGCGAGCTGGTGGCGCGGGGCTTCAGGAACATCGCCCGCTGGACTCGTGGCGTCGACACCGCGCTCTTCCGGCCGCGGGGGGAGCGGGTCCTGGACGGGCCGTTCCCGCTCTTCCTCTATGTGGGACGCGTGGCGGTGGAGAAGAACCTGGAGGCCTTCCTCTCCCTCGATCTTCCCGGCACGAAGGTGGTGGTGGGCGATGGGCCCGCGCGGTCCGAGCTCCAGAGACGATATCCGTCGGCCCGCTTCCTCGGCGCCCTCACGGGCGAGGCGCTGGCGCGTGTCTACGCGTCCTCCGACGTGTTCGTGTTCCCGAGCCTCACGGACACCTTCGGCATCGTCCTGCTCGAAGCCCTGGCCTCAGGCCTGCCGGTCGCGGCCTTTCCCGTGACGGGTCCCGCCGACGTGATCGGCTCGTCCGGATGCGGCACCCTCAAGGCGGATCTGCGCGAGGCCGCCATGGAGGCCCTCGCGATTCCGCGGGAGCGCTGCCGGGCCTATGGGGAGACCTTCACCTGGCAGGAGAGCGCGAGGCAGTTCTTCTCGACCATCGAGGCGGCGCACAGGGGGTAGCTGCTCGGCCCTTGCGCCTACATCAGGAAGGCGGGGTGTGGATGGGCGCTGGCGCTGCTCTCGTCCTCGCGAGAAGGTTCCGAATGGGACCGCTCCCGTCTGGCCTCGGCCTCGCAGAGCGAGATCATGGCGCCGATGCGGCCTTCGAGATAATGCAGCGTCTGGACCATGCGCCTGATCCGCTGCTCGGCCGCGGCCTGGAAATCCGCGTCGGACAGGGCGTTCAGGGGGTCCATCTTGTCCACATGGGGAAACGAGCGGATCTCGCCCTTGGTCTGCCGGATGGCCGAGGCCATGTGCTGGAGGTCGGCCTTCATGCGGCCCAGGGCCCGGCCGTCGAGAACCGCTTCCTTGAGGCGCTCCACGGCGTCCAGGACGATCTTCGTGTCCGCGTTGCGGTTGCGCCGGGCGTATTCCCGCAGGAACCAGCGCCCGCGGGCGGTTTCCATGACGGCGGCCTCGATGAGCTCGAAATCCTCGGGGCTGAACGCGACATACGCCTCTTCATCGGCCATGGTGACGAACCCATCTCTGACGAGGGAGTCGATTCCTCTCGTGAACAGATGTGTGCAAACCGGGCACTAGCTCAACCCCTGCAATGCCTTTAATGCCACTCCTGCACACCGTTCTTATCCGCTTTTGCCGCCCGGAAGATTGAGAAGGCGCCTCCCCTCATGTTCTCGACCCGAAATCTTGGGGTGCGCCTGGGCGCCTTGCACGCGGCAAGCTTCGTCAGCCACGGGGTCTATCTGCCGTTCTTTCCCCTCTGGCTGCAGAGCAAGGCCATCCCGCCCACGCTCGTGGGGCTCATCGTGGCCATTCCCATCATGGTCCGCATCCTCGCCACGGCGCCTCTCCTGAGTCTGGCCGACCGCTCGCTGGGAGTGCGGCGGCTGCTGCTTGCGAGCCATACGGGGCAGATCCTGGGCTTTCCTCTGCTGATGCTCACCGACAGCAGCATCGCGATCATTGTTCTGGTGGCGCTCATCGCCCTGGCGCAATCCGCCGTCATCCCGGCTAACGATCTCGTCACCACCAATGCGGTCCAGCACAATCCGGGGCTCAATTACGGCCGGATCAGAGGCTTCGGTTCGGTGGCGTTCTTCTTCACCAACATCGCGGCGGGCTATCTGGTCGGCTGGTACGGGGCGAATGTGGTGGTGGTCGCCCTGGCGCTGATCCCGCTCCTGGGAATCGCCGCGACCCTGATCGCGGTGCCCGACGATGGGCCGGAGCGGACGATCCAGGCGGAGGGGGAGGGGATCGCGGCTTCTCCGGCGCTGCCAGGGGTCCTGTGGCTGATCATGATCGCGGCGGCGATCACCCAGGGCAGCCATGGGGCCCTCAACGCCTTCGCGAGCATCCACTGGCGCTCCCTCGGCTTTGCCGATGCGGTCATCGGCTATTTCTGGGCCGCCGGGGTCATCGCCGAGATCATGGTGTTCATGTTCCTCGGCCGGGCGGTGGGCCGCGGGTCGGGGGTCGGCCTGATCATGATCGGATCTGCAGCCGCCGCCATCCGCTTCACAATCCTGTCCCTCGATCCGGGCATGGGCCTCACCCTGGTGCTCCAGGTCCTGCACTGCCTGACCTTCGCGGCCACCCATATCGGCACCATGGCGGCCCTGACCGCCCTGTCCCCGGGGCACGCGCGGGGGCGGGCTCAAGGGATCTACGGTTCCCTGGCCGCCCTGGCCACGGCGGTCTCCACCGTCGCCAGCGGGGTGATCTACAAGGAGGGCGGCGGGCTGGTCTTCGCCGCGATGGCTCCCCTGGGAGCCATCGGCTTCGTCCTGACGCTGATCGCGGTGCGCCTGATGCGGGCTCAGCCCCAGAGGGCAGGCTCGGGCGGGTAGACGATGCTGCCCTCGTAGCGCAGGCCGGGCTCCCGGTCCCTGGCGAGGAGGAGGGGCCCGTCCAGGTCGACGAAGCGGGCGCGGGGCGCGAGCACCATCGCGGGCGCCATGGCGAGCGATGTGCCGACCATGCAGCCGACCATGAGGGAAAAGCCCCTGGCCTCCGCCGCGTCCGCGAGGGCCAGGGCTTCGGTCAGGCCGCCGGTCTTGTCGAGCTTGATGTTGACCACGTCATAGAGGCCCACCAACCGGTCGAGGCCGGCCCGGTCGTGCACGCTCTCGTCCGCCAGGATCGGCACTGGCCGGTTCGCCTTCCTCAGAAACTCGTCCGCCCCTGCCGGCAGGGGCTGCTCCACCAGGGCGTAGCCCACCTCGGCGCAGGCGGCGAGGTGCCGCTCCAGGTTCTCCTCGGTCCAGCCCTCGTTGGCGTCGGCGATGAGGGTTGATCCAGGGGCCGCCTCGCGAACCGCCCGGACGCGGTCGAGATCGCCGCCGGGGGCGCCGAACTTCACCTTGAGGATCGGCCGGTCGGCCGCCTTTGCGGCAGCCTCCGCCATCGCCTCGGGCGGGCCGAGGCTGATCGTGTAGGCCGTGGTGGCCGGCGGCCAGCGGGTCAGCCCGGCAGTGATGTGGGCGCGGATTCCCGAGCGCTTGGCGTCCAGGTCCCAGAGGGCGCAGTCCACCGCGTTCCGGGCCGCTCCCGGGGGCATGAGGGTCTGGAGGGCTTCCCGGGACAGCCCTGCTTCGATCTGTGGTCGCATGGCCTCGATGGCGGCCGCCACGCCCTCGACGGTTTCGCCGTAGCGGGGGTAGGGAACGCATTCCCCATGGCCGACCGCGCCGTTTTCGGAGATCGCCGCCGTGACGACCACCGCCTCCGTGCGCGATCCTCGGGCGATGGTGAATGTCCCGGCGATGGGGAAGCGATCGACGGAGATGGTCAGGGTGCGCATTCTCTTTAGCTTCTTTTGAACTTCGGCTCGACTTGTGGCGCAGCAACACGCTATCACCAAGCGGAATCAACGCCGGAAGGATGATCGTGGCGCAGGGCACCTTGGCTCAAGAGCCGCAAGTGCAGATCGAGCGCGCCGGGGGCCGGGTGACCGCCAGGCTCTCCGGCCCCTGGACGGCCGCCTACGCCAACGAGGTCGAAGGCCTGGTGGCCGAGATCGCCGCCGGGGCCGACCAGAACCACGTGATCATCGACCTGAGCCGGGTGCAGCGGCTCGACACCCTGGGGGCCTGGGTGCTCGACCGGACGCGGCACGAGCTGGGGGAGCAGGGGCTCGGGGCCGACTTCGCGGGGGCCACCCAGGAGCAGCAGATTCTCCTCGACGAGGTCGCCTATCGGGGCTTCCAGGAACAGACCAAGGTCCGCCACTCGGGCCTCGTCGATTTCCTCGTGGATGTGGGCCGCACCGTCAAGGATGCAGGTCAGGACCTCGTCCAGGGCGTCGCCTTCCTGGGCGAGCTCATCGCGGGCCTCGTGCGCGTGATCGTGAATCCCCGCCGCTTTCGCGGAACCGCGGTGATCAACCAACTCGAGCAGATCGCCTATCGGGGCGTGCCGATCATCGTCCTGATCTCGTTCCTCGTCGGCTGCATCATCGCCCAGCAGGGCATTTTCCAGCTGGTCCTGTTCGGCGCGACCCCCTTCGTAGTCGACCTGATCGGCATCCTGGTCCTGCGCGAGCTGGGGGTTCTCCTCACCTCCATCATGGTGGCGGGCCGTTCTGGCTCGGCCTTCACCGCCGAGATCGGCTCCATGAAGATGCGGGAGGAGATCGACGCTCTCAGAGTCATGGGGCTCGATCCCATCGAAGTTCTCATCGTTCCCCGCATCCTGGCCCTGGTCATCGGCCTGCCGCTGCTGACCTTCGTGGCGTCCATCGCGGCCCTGTTCGGCGGCGGTGTGACGGCCTGGATCTACGGCGACATCAGCCCGGACGTGTTCCTGTCCCGCCTGAGGTCTGCGGTCGCCTTCAACACCTTCATGGTGGGTCTCATCAAGGCGCCCTTCATGGCCCTGATCATCGGGATCATCGCCACCCTGGAAGGCCTGGCCGTTCAGGGGTCCGCCGAGTCCCTGGGCCGCCACGTGACCTCTTCGGTGGTGAAATCCATCTTCATGGTAATCGTGCTCGACGGTCTGTTCGCCATGTTCTTCGCGGCCATCCGGTACTGAAGCGATGCTCGACAGGCGCAACCCCATACCCCCGCAGGACCGTGAAGTGATCATCCGCGCCCGCGGCGTCGAGGTCGGCTTCGGGGAGAAGACCATTCTCAGGGGCCTCGATCTCGACGTCTATCGCGGCGAGATCCTCGGCTTCGTCGGGGCCTCCGGTCAGGGCAAGTCGGTTCTGACACGCACTATTCTGGGCCTCGTGCCCAAGCGGGCCGGCACCATCGAGGTGCTGGACCAGAACCTGGACGAGCTGTCGCCCTCGGAGCGCCGCCTGCTGGAGCGCCGCTGGGGCGTCCTGTTCCAGCAGGGGGCGCTGTTCTCGGCCCTGACCGTGAAGCAGAACGTCCAGGTTCCCATGCGGGAGCATCTCGACCTGTCGGACCGGCTCCTGGACGAGCTCGCCCTGCTCAAGATCGAGATGGTGGGCCTGAGCCCCGACGCGGCGGACAAGCTGCCATCGGAGCTGTCCGGCGGCATGATCAAGCGCGCGGCGCTCGCCCGGGCGCTCGCCCTCGACCCGGAGATCGTCTTCCTCGACGAGCCGACCTCGGGCCTCGACCCCATCGGGGCCGGCGAGTTCGACGAGCTGATTGCGACGTTACAGCGGACTTTGGGCCTGACCGTATTCATGGTAACCCATGATCTGGACAGTCTTTACACGGTCTGCGACCGGATCGCGGCTCTGGGCGAAGGCAAGATCCTGGCGGAAGGTCCCATAGAGGTGTTGCTGGCTTCAGACCACCCTTGGCTCCGCTCTTACTTTCATGGGAAACGGGCGCGGGCGGCCATGACCGCCGGTGACCCTTAAGGTTGTTATGGAAACGCGTGCAAACTACGCTCTGATCGGTCTCTTCACCCTGGCGGTGATCGCGGCGGCCTTCGGATTCGTCTACTGGTTCTCCGGCGGGGACCGGGGACAGGCCCGTCAGGCCGTGCGCATCGTGTTCTCCGGCTCGGTGGCGGGCCTCTCCAAGGGCTCCAGCATTGCCTTCAACGGCCTGCGGGTGGGCGAGGTCACGGATATCAGCCTCCTACCGGAGGATCCGCGCCGCGTGGTCGCCATCGCCCAGCTCGACAGCAGCGCGCCGATCCGGTCCGACACCCGCGCTCGCCTGGAGTATCAGGGCCTGACCGGCGTTGCGAATATCGGCCTCTCCGGCGGTGAGCCGGGCGCTCCTCCTCTGGCCGCCGGGCCGGGGCAGCCCATGCCGACGATCTTCGCCGATCGGTCCGACTTCCAGGACCTCATCGAAACCGCCCGCAACATCGCCCGCCGGGCCGACGACGTGCTGGAGCGGGTCGGGCGGGTCATCCAGGACAACGAAGGCTCCATCAACCGCACGGTGCAGAACGTGGAGCGCTTCTCCCAGGCGCTCGGCGAGAACGCTGAAGGCATCGACCAATTCCTCGCCCAGGTGGGGCAGGCGGCCGAGAAGGTCGGCCCCCTGGCCGAGAAGCTCGAGACCCTGGCGACCAATGTGGACGAGGTGGTGCGCGCCGTGGACCGCCAGCGGGTCGCCCGCATCGTCGAGAACGTGGACAACTTCACCCAGGCTCTGGGCGACAGCCGGCAGGCCATCGACAACACCCTTCGCAACGCGGACAGCCTGGTGGCCCGCCTCAACGACGCCGCCCCCAAAATCGATGCCGCCGCGAGCGACATCTCCAACGTGGTGAAGGCCATCGACCCGGCGAAGGTCGGCAACACGGTGAACAAGCTGGACGAGCTGGCGCGCTCCATCGACGGCCAGCGGGTGGCCCGCATCGTGGAAAACACCGACAGCTTTACCCAAGCCTTGGGCGAGAGCCGCGAAGCCATCGGCAATA
>DASQTM010000229.1:0-2682 GCA_035641875.1 Microvirga sp.
ATGTAGGCGCTCAGGAACCAGCCGAGATAGGCGAGCGAAAAGAAGAAGGCCCGCTGACCGCGGTTGAAATGCTTGCCGGCCACGGCGTTCATGGCGGCGGCCTGGCGGGCGACGACGAGCCCCTCCTCGCGGCTGCTCTCCTTCAGGACGGGCACGGCCCCCAGGATGATCGCCATGTAGTTGAAGAGCCGGTAGGACCAGGCGAATTTGAAGAACGCATAGACGAAGACCACCGCGAGGCCGATCACCTTGGCGTCCCACGCCAAGCGCGTCGGCGGTTCGCCGAAGGGCAGGTCGGCGAAGACCGGCAGGACCTGGTCCGCCGACCGGAACAGGGCCAGCACGCCGCCGATGGCGATGAGCGACGTGGAGGCGAAAAAGGCGGTGCCGTTCATCAGCGAGGCCATGATCGTGGTGTCGACGATCCGGTTCTCCCGCACCACCATCTGCTCCATCCAGCGATAGTGGTACCGGTCCATCGCCTTGTTGAGGCTCTTCTGCCCCGCCGGGGTGAACTCGACGGCGGCGTTGTAGCCGAGCCACGACGCGATGAAGAACGCGAGCGCCCCATAGTCCAGAAGGGTGAACCCCAGCACCGTATTAACTCCCGTTGACTCTGCCGCCATCATGCCCAGTTTGTGGGAAGCATCATAGGGGAGCGTTCTTCCATGGCTCAGACGATCACGCGCGGCTACAAGGCACTCCTCGACGAGGCCCATGCAAAGATCAAGACCCTTCCGGCCGATGACGCGGTGGCCCTGCACGGGCGGGACGACACCGTCTTCGTGGACCTGCGCGACCCGCGCGAACTGGAGCGGGAGGGCCGCATTCCCGGCGCGCTGCATTGCCCGCGCGGGATGCTGGAATTCTGGATCGACCCGGACAGCCCCTACCACAAGCCGGCTTTCGCCCAGGACAAGACCTATGTGTTCTTCTGCGCCGCCGGCTGGCGCTCGGCCCTGTCGGCGGCCACGGCGCAGGATATGGGGCTCAAGCCTGTGGCCCATGTCGAGGGCGGCTTCACGGCCTGGAAGAACGCGGGAGGGCCTGTGGAGACATTGGACCCCAAGTCCTAAACTGTCTCGCGCACCTCGAATCCATCCCGGGAGCCGCTCTCCGCTTCGGCCTCTACCGGCTCGACCCGCTCCACCACCGATCCCCTTGGCCCCTGCCCGCATGCCTTGAGCATGACCTCGACGAGATCGCTTGGGCCTGAGAACACCGCCTCGACCGCGCCGTCGCGGCGGTTGCGAACCCAGCCCTTGAGGCCGTGAAGCTCCGCCTGATGATGGATCCAGGCGCGGAAGCCCACGCCTTGGACGCGTCCGTGAACGAGTACGTGAACCGTTCGGTTAGCCGTCATCATCCCTCAGCGATGGCCGTGACGGGCATCGGTATGCCGCCCGCCGTAATCGTCATCAAGGGCCTGGATGACGCGCTCCGCATTCTGAGGGTCGACCCTGCGCAGGATCTCGTCGAGCTTCGCCTCCATGCGGTCGTCGCCCTCCTTGGACTGGGGCGAGCCGACATAGAGAAGGATCGCCAGGCCGCCGACCTGCCAGAGAAGCTGCAGGAACTCGGACTGCCAGTTCTCGAAGGTATCCCGCATGATCTCGACGAGAAACTCGGACATCTGGATCGGCTGGGCATGAGCCTGCTGCTCGCTCACATAGGCGAACCAGCCGAAGAGCCAATGACCGACCAGGGAGATCAGGAAGAAGCCCAGGGTCACCCAGGCATAACCGTAACCCTTCCAGACCGAATGGGTCTTTGTGTTCATGACGGAACCTCTTACGCATCACGGCGACTCAACGCACGCATACGGCAAAGGTTCTCCTGCCCGGGAAGGCTGTTCAGCGGGACCCCCGGATCGTCCCCGCAGGCGCGCTCCAGAGCGGGCGGATCTTGGGCTGCTGAGGAGCCGGAGAGGAGGCTTGCGACTGGGGCAGCCACGCGCCGAGGCTACGGATGTAGTCCTCCGGCAGGCCCGCATGGGAGGCGGCCTCGATCACCCCTTCCATGTAGCCGGGCTTCGGGGCGCCCGGACGGGCGCTGCGTCCCACTTAGACGAGGGCCCGGCGCGGCCCCTGTCCGGTGACGACGGGCTGGATCACCTTGGTGTAGAGCCCGGTCGAGAGGCTCTCGTAGCGGTCGAGGGCGGGCACGTCGGCGAGAGCCAAGTCCCATACCATGCCCCAGACCGCCCGCTGCGGGTCGCGCGTCACGGAGGCATAGCCCTCGTCGAACACAATGAAACGATGGCGCATGAGCCGCCCGATCCCGACCGGCTTCGAGGCCGGGCAGCATTGGAGCATGGCGTTCCGGTCCATGTTGGAGCCGTAGGCGAAGTAAAGCGGCATCGGATGCGCCTATGCTGGAAGACGGGGCTTATGCGAATTCGAGGATGACCGCATCGACGGCGAGGCTGTCGCCCTCATTGGCGTGGAGCTTGGCGATGGTGCCGTCGCGCTCGGCGCGCAGCACGTTCTCCATCTTCATCGCCTCGACGATGCAGAGGGGCTCGCCCACCTTGACCTCCTGGCCTACAGAGACGCTGATCGCCTTCACCAGGCCGGGCATGGGGCAGAGCAGCTGCTTGCCCGTATCCGTCTCCAGCCGCTCCGGCATCAGCGCCGCCAGCTCCGCCTCGCGCTTCGTATAGACGCGCACATCGGTGGACGC
>DASQTM010000230.1:0-3849 GCA_035641875.1 Microvirga sp.
CCGAGGCCGAGGCCGAGCAGGATCAGGAGCCAGCCCCCGGCGGTGGGGCGCGCCAGCACGAGCGTGGTGAGCACGGCGAGGCCCATGCCGACCATGCCGTAGAGGTTGCCCTGCCGGGAGGTGGTGGGGTGCGACAGGCCCCGCAGGGCCAGGATGAACAGGACGCCCGAGACGAGGTAGAGGATCGAGGCTAGATTGGCCGACATCGCCTCATCCCTTCTTGCGGTACATGGCGAGCATGCGCTGGGTCACCAGGAAGCCGCCGAAGATGTTGATGGACGCGAGAATGAGGCCGATGAAGCCGAGCGCCCGGGCCCAGATCGGGCCCTCGCCGAGGCTAGGGGCGACGTTGACGCCCACGGCCAGGACGGCGCCCACCACGATGACCGAGGAGATGGCGTTGGTCACCGACATGAGCGGCGTATGCAGCGCCGGCGTCACCTGCCAGACCACGTAGTAGCCGACGAAAATCGCCAGCACGAAGATGGCCAGGCGAAACACCGTGGGGTCCACCGCCCCGTGGGTGACGGCCGCGGCCGCGTGGCCTGCCGTGTCCGCCAGCTGGTCGGCGATGCTCTGCGCGGCTTCTGCGGCGCGGCGGGCGGCCTCGGCCGCCGCTCGGGCCTGCTCGACAGCCTGTTCGGGCGTGAGTGCCATGATGTCCTCCCCTTGGACGGTCCCTCGGACGGTTTAAGCGGTCGGCTGGAAGGCGGTGTGAACGATGGCGCCGTCGCGGGTCAGGCAGGTGGCCTTGACCAGCTCGTCGTCCCATTTCACGGCCAGTTCCTTGGTATCCCTGTTCACCAGCGTCTCGACGAAGGCGTAGAGATTCTTCGCATAGAGGCTGGAAGCCGTGGCGGCGAGGCGCCCGGGCACGTTGAGGTGGCCCACGATCTTCACGCCGTTATGGTCCACCACCTGTCCGGCCTGAGCCAGCTCGACATTGCCGCCGCGCTCCACCGCCAGGTCGACGATCACCGAACCCGGCTTCATGGATTCGACCATGGCGCGGGTGATGAGCTTCGGGGCCGGGCGGCCCGGGATCAGGGCCGTGGTGATCACGATGTCCTGCTTGGCGATGTGGGAGGCAACCAGCTCGGCCTGCTTGGCCCGGTACTCAGCCGACATCTCCTTGGCGTAGCCGCCCGCGGTCTCGGCCTGCTTGAACTCGTCGTCCTCCACGGCGATGAACTTGGCGCCCAGGCTCTCCACCTGCTCCTTGGCCGCCGGGCGCACATCCGTGGCGGTGACCACTGCGCCAAGGCGGCGGGCGGTGGCGACGGCCTGGAGGCCGGCGACGCCCGCGCCCATGACGAAGATGCGGGCGGCCGGCACGGTGCCGGCGGCGGTCATCATCATCGGGATGGCGCGGCCGTATTCGGCAACCGCATCGATGACGGCGCGGTAGCCGGCGAGGTTGGCCTGGGAGGAGAGCACATCCATCACCTGGGCACGCGTGATGCGGGGCATCAGCTCCATGGAAAAGGCCGCGACCCCTGCATTGGCCAATGCCTTGAGAGCAGTGTCCTGGCCGTAGGGATCCATGATGGCGATGATAAGGGCGCCGGGCTTAGCGCCGGACAATTCGCCCTCGGCCGGGCGGCGGACCTTGAGGATGACGTCGGCATCCTGAAGGGCATCGGCGGCGCTGGCCGCCACCGAGGCGCCTGCGGCCTCGAACTCGGCATCGGGGATGCCGGCCTTGGCGCCGGCGCCGGCCTGGACGACCACGTCCGCGCCGAGCGTTTTGTATTTCTTGACCGTTTCGGGGGTGGCGGAAACACGGGTCTCCGCTCCATCGGTTTCGGAGAGAACGGCGATCCGCATTTTAGCCCCCTGCGATCTGGTCAGCGGCTTGAGATCAAGCTCTTGCCTCGTGTCGGTGGAAACTCCCGCGGCTCAGTAGAAGACGAGCGCCAGGAGGAGAAGAACGCCGACGGCTGCGGGAGCCCGCACCCCGATGGACGGAGCCATGGCTCCAAGCCCGCCTGCGGCCAGAGAGAGAACGACCCCGAAGATGGACGTCAGCCAAGCATGCTTGATGCCGCCGACAGCCAGCGCCAGCACGAAGCAGATCACGACGGCGGTGCTGATTTCAGCGAACTGAATGAATCCGTTGTAGGTCGCCTCATGAGCGCGGCTGTCCATATCCGGACTATAGCCCCCATGCGGCGCATGTTTTGTATCGGCCATAATTCAAAGCCCTGTTTGAGCGTCACGTGTTAATTGCTGCGTTTAACGCATGCGGTGAGGAGCCGCAATGTTTCGAATGGCTCCCGGCGAAAACTTTATCAATGTTTCGTGGATTTATTGGATCCCCAGGAATTCGCGCCATTGGGGCAGGCACACCGTTTCGTAATCGTATCTCGCAACGGCGATTCGGCGGGCCTCCGCAGCCATGGCGGCGGACTTCTCCTTCTCGGCCAGGGTCTCGCGCACCCGCTCGGCCAGGGCCTTCTCGTCGAAGAAGGGGAAGAGACGGCCGTTGACCCCGTCCTGGATGATCTCGCGCACCGGCTCCGTGTCGGACGCCACGATCTGGCATTCGAGCGCCATGGATTCGATGGACGACCAGGACAGCACGAAGGGATAGGTCATGTAGACATGGGCCGAGGAGACCTGCAGCACCTTCACGAACTGGTCGTAGGGCAGGTTTCCGACGAAATGGACCCGGGACCAGTCCACGGGACGTTCGATCCTGGCCTTGAACACGTCGAACCAGGACTGCCCACCCGGAGCTGAGCCGGAATAGCTTGTGCCCTTGCCGCCGATGATCACCACCCGGAGCTCGGGATCGATATCGAGCAGGTAGGGTAGGCTCTTGAAGACCACATGGGCGCCCCGCATCGGCTCGATGTTGCGGGTGACATAGGTCACAACGGGCTTGTTGCGGGTCAGAGGGGGCCCATCCTGGCCGAGCCTGATGCGGACACTCCGGTCCGCCACAAGCCGCTTGGTGTCGATGCCGTCATGGATGATGGCGAGCCGGTCGCGCAGGTAGTCCGGGAAGGTGTCGCGCTGGTAGCGGGTGGGTGCCACCGCCAGGTCGGCCGCATCCAGGGCGCCGAGCTGCATGGAGTTCTTGAGGCGCAGGCGCCAGATCACCTCCTCGTTGGTGACCGGGAACTCGGGGTCGAAATCGAGGTCCTGACCCTTGGCGTGGTAGTAATACTCGAAATAGGCCACGTGGCGGGCCTTGGGCCAGATATCCTTGAGAAACAGGTTCTCGCCCCAACCCGTGTTGACCACCACCACGTCCGGCTGGAAGCCCTGCGCGGCAAGCTCCTTGGCCCTGTGGGCGACGCCGTAGGCCCGGCGCAGGCGCGGAATCACGGGAGAGTAGCGGTTCTGGTAAGGCGCATCCTCCGGCCCCGGCACGGCATCGTAGGAGAAGTACTTCACGCCCGGAATGGAGCATTGCTTGACCATCCCCAAGCCCACGACCTCGTGCCCCTCGGCGGCTAGGGACCCGGCCAGACGCAGGAACTGACCCGGAAAGTTCTGGTGAACGAAAGCGATCTTCATCGGCTGCCCCCTCAAGCCTCTTACGATCCTCAAGGCTCGCAAGAGGCTTCGAGTGTTCTTGTCTGGTCGCATTTCCTACGGCGAACCGGAGTCCACTTCGCCTGAAAATGCTCTTCCCTACCGTCATGCCCTAAGGCCGATCGGCGAAAAATGCAACCTCATTACACCGGATTTGGTAAACCGGAAGCTGCCAGGACCTCTTTCTGCCTCTGCTCCAGCTTCTCCAGGGAGAACCGCTCGATCTCGTTCTCGAACAGGTGATGGTAGTTCAGCTCGGCCTTCAGGTGCAGAAAGACGGCGCCCAAGCCGACTGCGGCACGGTCC
>DASQTM010000231.1:0-3918 GCA_035641875.1 Microvirga sp.
CCCTGCCTCTCCTGACGGCCTGCCGATGACGGCTCGCAACGCCGCAGCCCCTATCCTGAGGAGGTGCGAAGCACCGTCTCGAAGACCTCATCCTGAGGAGGCTGCAGGCCGTCTCGAAGGATGATCCAGAGGGCACAGGAAACGCGACGCACCCCCTCTCCCGTGTGGGAGAGGGGCAGGGGTGAGGGCAGGACGGTGCAGGATGAAACATTACGTCTTGCGCTGCTCTGCTCACCACCGGCTGTGCTTTTCGCGGAGAGGGCCTACCCTCACCCCAACCCTCTCCCACCCGGGAGAGGGAGACCGTTGGCGCTTCCCGCGCTCTCTGGATCATCCTTCGAGACGCCCACGGTGTGGGCTCCTCAGGATAAGATCTGCGGGACGGCCCTTGGCCTCCCCAGGATGAGGTCCTTGAGATGATGGCTCCATGGCCTCTTCAAATGAAGGCTGCTGGAGACCACCCAGCCGCTTCATCCGCCCCGTCACATCCCCTCCGCCCCGCGCGCCATGGCGGCGACGCCGGTGCGGGAGACTTCCACCAATCCAACCACCGTCATCAGCTTGATAAAGCGCTCCACCTCGTCCGTGGTGCCGGTGAGTTCGTAGACGAAGGAGGTGAGCGTGGCGTCCAGGGTGCGCGCCCCGAAGGCTGCGGCGAGCCGCATGGCCTCGACCCGGTGGTCGCCCTTGCCCACCACCTTCACGAGGCAGAGCTCGCGCTCCACCGCTTCGCCGGTCAGCGTCAGGTCCACCACCCGGTGCACGGGCACGAGGCGCTCGAGCTGGCTCTTGATCTGCTGGATGATGCTGTCGGTGCCGGTGGTCACGATGGTGATGCGCGAGACATGCGCCTCGTGCTCGGTCTCGGTGACGGTGAGGCTCTCGATGTTGTAGCCGCGGCCCGAGAACAGGCCGGCGATGCGCGCGAGGACGCCGGGCTCGTTGTCTACGACAACGGCCAGCGTGTGCCGGTTGACCGGCTCGACCCGGGTGGCGTCGGGATAATGGGTTTTCATCTGGATCATGGGTTGGGTTTCCGGATTCGTGTTTGGCCTTAAGCCGCCTTGCGGTAATTCTCAATCGGCTCCTCGTCGACCTCGTCGGCATCGACGACCCAGGTTTCCTTCAGCGCCGCTGCGCGCCATTCCTGGAAGGCGGGAAGCGACAGGATCGCATCCGCATAGGCGCGCGTCGCCGGATCGAGGCTGATGGAATAGGTGTCGAGGCGCGTGACCAGCGGCGCATACATGGCGTCCGCCGCCGAGAACGCGCCGAAGAGGAACGGCCCGCCATCGCCGAAGCGCTCCCGGGCCTCGCGCACGATCCCGCCGAAGCGGGCCACGTCGCGGGCCACGCCCTCGCCGCGATCCTTAGCCGCGAATTTCTTGCCGAGATTCATCGGGTAGGCGGAGCGCAGGGCCTGGAAACCCGCATGCATCTCGGCCGCCACGGACCGCGCCATGGCCCGCGCCGCGCGATCCTGCGGCCACACGGGAGCGCCGAGCGCATCGCCCGCATATTCCATGATCGCAATGCTCTCCCACACGGTGGCGTCCCCGTCGATGAGGATCGGCACCTTGCCGGCGGGCGAATGCTTCAGAACCTTTTCCTTCGTGTCCGGCAGGTCGAGGGGAATGATGATCTCGTCGAACGCGATGTCGAATTGCTTGAGCAGGAGCCAGGGCCGCAGGGACCAGGATGAGTAGAGCTTGTTGGCGATCACGAGAGTGGGCATGGCTAAACGCTTTCCCCCTCTCCCGTGTGGGAGAGGGGCCAGGGGTGAGGGTGTGCGGGTGCAGGAATGTTCGTCACCGCGCCGTTCTTATAAGGCGGTGAACCCGGAGGGCGTAACGCGACCGGCCCTCCTCCCCCTTGTGGGGAGGAGGTGGAGGTGGGGGTGTGTGCGCCGGCCCCTGATAGGCTATCGCACACACCCCCACCCTGACCCTCCCCACAAGGGGGAGGGAAACACGCGCTGGAACCCGGGCAGGGCGCGAGCGTCGGCGCCTTGCGGAGATCGCGTGCGAATTGCCGTGGCTCTTCAGTCATGAATCGGCCTACCCTCACCCCGTCTCGCTCACGCGAGCGACCCTCTCCCACACGGGAGAGGGGTTCTCCTGCATCACACCAATCAAACCAGCATCTTGCCCTTCTCGTCGATCACCGAGCCGATATCGGCTCCGGTCTCGCCGAGATAATCGTTGAGCAGCATCTCGTTATGCGCCTTGCCGGACGGGATCATCGGGAAGCAGTTCTCGGCCTTGTCGACGAGACAGTCGAAGATGACCGGGCGCTTCACGTCGATCATCTCCATGATCTTCCCGTCGAGATCGCCCGGCTTGTCGCAGCGAATGCCCACGCCGCCATAGGCTTCGGCGAGCTTCACGAAATCGGGCAGGGATTCCGAGTAGCTGTGCGAGTAGCGCCCGCCGTGGAGCAGCTCCTGCCACTGGCGCACCATGCCCATGTACTCGTTGTTGAGGATGAACACCTTGATCGGCAGGTTGTACTGCAGGGCCGTGGACATCTCCTGCAGCATCATCTGGATCGAGGCCTCGCCGGCGATGTCGATCACCAGGGCGTTCGGATGGGCGAGCTGCGCGCCCACCGCCGCGGGCAGGCCGTAGCCCATGGTGCCGTGGCCGCCGGAGGTCATCCAGCGGTTCGGCTCCTCGAACTTGAAGTACTGGGCCGCCCACATCTGGTGCTGCCCCACCTCGGTGGTGATGTAGACGTCCCGGTCCCGGGTCAGCTCGTAGAGGCGCTGGAGCGCGTATTGCGGCTTGATGGTGTCCGTGGAGTTCCGGTAGCCGAGGCAGTTGCGGGAGCGCCAGCCCTCGATCTTGTTCCACCAGTCCTTGAGGGCGACCTTGTCGGTCTGCTGGGCGCTCTGCCGCCACAGGCGCACCATGTCCTCCAGCACATGGGCGCAATCGCCCACGATGGGGATGTCCACCTTCACGGTCTTGTTGATGGAGGACGGGTCGATATCCACGTGGATGCGCTTGGAGAACGGCGAGAAGGCGTCGAGGCGGCCGGTGATGCGGTCGTCGAAGCGCGCGCCGATGTTGATCATCACGTCGCATTCGTGCATCGCGAGGTTCGCCTCGTAGGTGCCGTGCATGCCCAGCATCCCGAGGAACTGCTTGTCGGATGCGGGGTACGCGCCAAGCCCCATCAGGGTCGACGTGATGGGAAAGCCCGTGAGCCGCACGAGCTCGCGCAGCAGGGTCGAGGCATGGGGGCCGGAATTGATCACGCCGCCGCCGCTGTAGAACACCGGGCGCTTGGCGCCTGCCATCAGCTCGATGGCGGCGCGGATCTTCTCCATGTCGCCCTTCACGGCCGGCCGGTAGGTCTTGTGCTGGTTGCTCAGGGGCCGCATGTAGCTGCCCACCTTGAACTGGATGTCCTTGGGCAGGTCCACCACCACGGGGCCCGGACGCCCGTTCTGCGCCACGTAGAAGGCCTCGTGCAGCACGCGCGGCAGGTCCTCGATGGATTTGACCAGGTAGTTGTGCTTGGTGCAGTGGCGGGTGATGCCCACCGTGTCGCATTCTTGGAACGCGTCCGAGCCGATGAGATGGGTGGGCACCTGACCGGTGATGCACACCAGGGGGATCGAATCCATCATGGCGTCGGCCAGGCCCGTGATGGCGTTGGTGGCGCCGGGGCCCGAGGTCACCAGAACCACGCCCGGCTTGCCGGAGGAGCGGGCATAACCTTCCGCTGCGTGAACCGCCCCCTGCTCGTGCCGGACGAGCACGTGCCGCACCTTGTCCTGCTGGAACATGGCGTCGTAGATGGGCAGCACCGCGCCGCCCGGATAGCCGAAGATCGTATCAACGCCCTGATCCTGCAGCGCGCGCACCACCATCTCGGCGCCGGTCATCGTCTCGCTCATCACCGTCTCCCCAA
>DASQTM010000232.1:0-5655 GCA_035641875.1 Microvirga sp.
CCCGCCGCGGGCGTTCCGGCGAGGGCCGCGAGCCGGTCCGCCTGAACGTCGAGCCGATCGGCGAAGGCCGCCATGATGGCTTCGTCGAGCGCGCGCTGCCATTCCGGCTTGGGCGTGAAGTCGCCCTCAAGGTCGCGCAGCGTGTACTTGGTGTGATGGGTTTCGATGTAACCGGCCGCTCGGAGTGTCTCCGCCTCGCGCCGAAAGGCTCCAACGCTCTCGTTTATCGTTCCGAATTCCTGGCGCAGGAACTCCCCTGGCAGGTTGGCGCCCGGGGGCAAGTCGCTCCAAACGGCCGTCCGGTAATCGATCTCCTTCAGATAGACGCCCATCAGCGTATCGGAGCCCACAGCTAGGAGAAGAAGGCGGTCATCGTCGCCCGGAGCCTTGTGAAAGAATTTCGCGAAATACATCGATCACCGCTTCCCTTGCGTCATCTCGGCAGAAGGCCGTCTTGACCGGAAGGTAGGCCGATGAAACGATATGACAAGTCATAAACTCTTGGTCTTGGTTTGACTTTCTGGAGCCACAAGCACGGCAAGGTACCGGCCCGCTAGAGGGTGAGCTTGCGAATTGTTGAAGAAGTTTAGGAACAGTTCCTGACAGCTGCATCAACAAGGGATTTCTCTTCCCCTTCGCTCCGGCCGGGAATGACACTTCGGACGTAACCTTTGGTCTCATCCCGCCGGTTCCTTGAACCGGCGCGAGAAGCCACAGAAGGGGAGCAGGTTCTTCGCCCAACATCATGCGTCACCGCGAAACACGGGCCTGTGTCTGGGTTCCGCCGGAATACCCTTGCCTCAAGCCCGCATCTCGGCCGCGCCCTCGGTTTTCGCCGAGCGCCGGCGCTTCTTCGGCTTGTCCTCGCCCTTCCCGTCCGCCTTCTCGATCTCGCGGGAGAGGCGCTCTTCCAGCAACGCCATCACGGCGGCCTCTTCGGGCTTGAGGTCGGCCAAGCCCTCGCGCAGCTCCGCCTCGACCTCGTTCCGGATCTCCAGCAGGAGCGCGCCGTCGAGGTAGCAGGCGAACACCTCCGGATGCACGTAGCATTTGCGGCAGATGGTGGGGGTGTTGCCCAGCCGCGACGACACCTTCTCGATGGCGTCGCGGATGTTCTTCTTGGCCTTGGCCTCGCTGTCGAATTCCTCGAATTCGGACAGGGCCATGGCGGCCAGCACCGTTCCGGCCCAGGTGCGGAAGTCCTTGGCCGTGATGTCGCGCCCGGTGATCTCCTTCAGGTAGGCGTTCACGTCCGCCGAGGTGACGGATTGGCGCTCGCCGGCCTCGTCGAGATACTGGAACAGGTCCTGCCCCGGCAGGTCCTGGCAGGCCTTGACGATTTTTGCGATGCGCCGGTCCTTGACGGCGAGCCGCCAGGTCTTGCCGCTCTTGCCCTTGAACTGGAACTTCAGCTCGGCGCCCTCCACCTTCACGTGCGGATCGCGAAGCGTCGTGAGGCCGTAGCTCTTGTTCTGCTTGGCGTAATCGGCGTTGCCGACGCGGATCAGGGTGTTTTCGAGCAGATGCACCACCGTGGCCAGCACCTTCTCCCGCGGCAGGCCGGGGAGCTTCATATGCTCGTCGATGGTCCTGCGGATCGCCGGCAGTCCCTTGGCGAACTCGATCATGTGCTCGTACTTGGTGCTCTCGCGAACCTCGCGGAAGGCCGGGTGGTAGCGGTACTGCTTGCGCCCCTTGGCGTCGCGCCCCGTCGCCTGGATGTGGCCGCTGGGCCGGGCGCAGATCCACACATCCGTGTAGGCGGGCGGAATGGCGAGCGACCGGATGCGGTCGAGGGTGGCCTTGTCCTCAACCTTTTTCCCGTCCGGCCCCACATAGGTGAAGCCCTTGCCGGATTTCTTGCGCCGGATGCCGGGCTCCTCGTCGGACACATAGGAGAGCCCCGCCGTTTCGGCTGCGTCGCGCGGGTCGACGACGTTTTCGGGGGAGGTGTTCGGGTCCAGCAGCATGGCGCGCCTTGGTTGAAGCCTGAACGGTCAACCGGGCCGCGCCATGCCGGGTTCCCTGCGCGTTCCCGGCGCAGGAGCCGCTTGGGCAGGCTCCCGGGCCTCGCGGCGATCGTTGCGGATCTTCAGGAACAGGATGCTGCCGCTCAAAGCGAGGCTGAGCAGGTTGAAGACGATGAGGGGCCAGCTGCCGATCATGAAGCCGTAAGCGGACCACAGGATGAAGGCCGTGACCGTGACCATGTACATGCGCTTGGAGATCGCCGCCGTGTCGCGCTCCTTCCAGGCCTTGAGCACCTGGGGCACGAAGCTCGCCGTAGACAGAATGCCCGCAATCGTCGCCAGGATCGTCGGCAGCCAGGAGCTCATCGGGGCCCTTCCTTCTTTGAGCCACGCCAACGGGCGGACACAAGGGGAGTTCCCTCGAACGGGCGCGACCGCTAGAACGGCGCAGCCTCTTGATCGGGATCGTCCCTTGCCGTCCTCACCTCTTTCCAGCGCTCAGGCCTCCGGCGTGCAGGGCCGCAGGCTCGTCTTCGTGGTCACCGAGGATTGGTTCTTCGCCTCGCATTTCCTGCCTATGGCCCGCGCCGCACGCGAGCTCGGCCTCGACGTGACGGTGGTGACCCGCGTGCGCGCCCACCGGGAGATCATCGAGGCTGCCGGCGCGAGGGTGATCCCGCTCCAGGCGGAGCGGCGCAGCCTCAATCCCATGGCGGCAGGCTACGCCTCGGGCCAGCTCGCCGCCATCCTCAAGTCCGAGAAAGCCGATCTGGTGCATTGCATCGCGCTCAGGAGCATCCTGGTGGGCGGCTTCGCGGCGGGGCTGGCCGGGGTCCAGCGCCGGGTCTATGCGCTGACCGGCCTCGGCTTCCTGGGGGCGCGCACGGACCGGACCGGGCGCCTCGCCAAAACCGCCGTGCGCCTGCTCGTGCGGGGGCTTGAGACCAAAAAAACCCGCTACCTGTTCGAGAATGCGGACGATCCAGGGCTCCTCGGCCTCGACCCGGCGGGCTCGCGGGTCGCCATCGTCGGCGGAGCGGGGGTCGATCCGGAGACCCTGAGCCCTGAGCCCCTCCCGACTGGGCCGCCCCTGAGGGTGGCGGTGGTCGCCCGCATGCTCTGGTCCAAGGGGATCGATCTCGCCGTCGAGGCCGTGCGGGCGGCGCGGGCCCGGGGAGCGGATGTGGAGCTCTCCCTCTACGGCGCCCCCGACCCGTCGAACCCCAAGGCCATTCCCGAAGCGACCCTGAAGGCCTGGAGCCTGGAGCCCGGCATCGCCTGGCATGGGGCGACCCGGGACGTGGCCGCCGTCTGGCGCGAGCACCATGTGGCCTGCCTGCCCTCCCGCGGCGGCGAGGGCCTGCCCCGGACGCTTCTGGAGGCCGCCGCCTGCGGCCGCGCCATCGTGACCACGGACGTGCCCGGCTGCCGGACCCTGGTGCGCGACGAGGTGGAAGGACGCATCGTATCCGTCAACGATGTTGGAAGCCTGATGGAAGCTCTTGCCGCCCTGGCCGGCCAGCCCGACCGCGTCGCCCGCATGGGCGAGGCCGCCCGCGCCCGCGTGCTCGACGGCTTCACGGAACGGGACGTGATGGAGGCGGTCAAACGGCTCTATGTCTCTATCTTAAGCGAATGATCGCAGACCCCCTCGCCTTCATCCGCGCCGAGACCCGGCTTCTTCCCGTGCCCCATGCGCCGGAAATCCTCCTCCATGTGGCCGACGAGGCCACGGAGCTTTGGCAGAAGACGGAGGAGGAGCTGGGCGAAATCGGCCTACCGCCGCCCTTCTGGGCCTTCGCCTGGGCGGGCGGGCAGGCGCTGGCCCGCTACATCCTCGACCATCCCGAAACCGTGCGCGGCAAACGGGTGCTGGATTTCGCCTCCGGCTCCGGGCTTGTGGCCATCGCGGCCATGAAGGCCGGCGCGGCGGAGGTTACCGCCTGCGACATCGACGCCTTTGCGGTCGCGGCTATTGCCCTCAATGCAGGGGCCAATGGCGTGGCCGTCGCCTCTGTCCAGGCGGATCTCGTCGGGCAGGACGGCGGCTGGGACGCGGTTCTGGCCGGCGATATCTGCTACGAGCGGGACCTTGCGGCGCGGGTCGCCGAATGGCTCATATGCCTGAGCCGGAGGGGCGCCACCGTGCTCATCGGCGATCCGGGGCGCAGCTATCTGCCCAGGGACCGGCTCGAAAACCTCGCCCTCTACCAGGTGCCGGTCACCCGGACCCTGGAGGATTCCGACATCAAGAAAACCGGGGTCTGGCGCTTCCGCCATGCTTGAGCGGCAGCCCTGCCAAGCCGTCCGATCCGGATCCTCCCGCCAGGCCGCGCTTGACGGGGAAGGGTTTTGCCATCAGCTAAACGGCGGCAGAACCTGAACTGCCGCCGTGGAACGCAGCATGTCCCTTATGTCCCTTTCCCCTCAAGCCAGCGCCCCTGCCGAGAGCCCCGCCGGTCCGGCTCCGCGCCACCGGACGGTGGGCGTGAGGGTCGGCTCCGTCCTGGTCGGCGGAGGAGCTCCGGTGGTGGTCCAGTCCATGACCAACACGGACACGGCGGATGTGGACGCGACCGTCGCCCAGGTGGCGGCGCTTGCCCGGGCGGGATCCGAGATCGTGCGCATCACCGTGGACCGGGACGAGGCCGCAGCCGCCGTGCCGAAGATCCGCGAGAGGCTCGACCGGCTGGGTGTCGCCGTGCCGCTCGTCGGCGACTTCCACTATATCGGCCACCAGCTTCTGGCCGATCACCCGGCCTGCGCCGAGGCTCTGGACAAGTACCGCATCAACCCCGGCAACGTGGGTTTCAGGGAAAAGAAGGACCGGCAGTTCGGGGCCATCGTCGAGCAGGCGATCCGGCACGGCAAGGCCGTGCGCATCGGCGCCAATTGGGGCTCCCTCGATCAGGAGCTCCTGACCCATCTCATGAACGAGAACGCCGTCTCGCCCCGCCCGCGGGACATGCGCTGGGTCACCCGCGAGGCGATGGTCCAGTCGGCGCTCCTCTCCGCCGCCCGCGCCGAGGAGATCGGCCTCGGGCGCGACCGGATCATCCTGTCGGCCAAGGTGTCGGCCGTTCAGGACCTGATCGCCGTCTACCAGGAGCTGGCGCGCCGCTCCGATTACGCCATCCATCTCGGACTCACCGAGGCGGGCATGGGCACCAAGGGGATCGTGGCCTCCTCGGCCGCCATCGGCATCCTGCTCCAGCAGGGCGTCGGCGACACCATCCGGTTCTCCCTGACCCCGGAGCCCGGCGGCGACCGCACGGTCGAGGTGAAGACCGCCCAGGAACTGCTCCAGACCATGGGCTTTCGCACCTTCGTGCCCCTGGTGGCCGCCTGCCCGGGCTGCGGACGCACCACCTCCTCGGTGTTCCAGGAGCTGGCCCGGGACATCCAGAACTGGATTTCCACCTCCATGCCGGGATGGCGCCGGAGGTATCCAGGGGTCGAGAATCTCAACGTGGCCGTTATGGGCTGCATCGTGAACGGACCGGGCGAGTCGAAGCACGCGAATATCGGCATCTCCCTTCCCGGTACCGGCGAGCAGCCCGCCGCCCCCGTCTTCATCGACGGGAAAAAAGCCATGACCCTGCGCGGGCCGAGCCTCGCCCAGGACTTCCAGGCCATCGTGCTCGACTACATCGAGAAGAACTACGGCCAGCCCGGGCGCGATGCC
>DASQTM010000233.1:0-3062 GCA_035641875.1 Microvirga sp.
TGCGGGCGAGCGCGATGATGTGCGCGCCGGCTTCGGCGAGGGCGAGCGCCGCGGCGCGCCCGATGCCGCGCGAGGCGCCGGTCACCACCGCGATGCGATTCGAGAGCGGCTTGTCCATGGGGCCCCTCAGTCGGCTTCGGCGAGGAGGGCGAGACGGCGCGGGGTGGCGACGGCCAGATCCGTCAGCGCGGTCGGGTAATCGCCCGTGAAGCAGTGATCGGTGAATTGCGGCTGCGCCGGGTTGCGGCGCTCCTCGCCCATGGAGCGGTAGATGCCCTCGATGGACAGGAAGGCCAGCGAGTCCGCCCCGATATAGGCTCGCATCTGCTCCAGGTCATGGTTGGCGGCGAGCAGCTTTTCCTTCTCCGGCGTATCGATGCCGTAGAAGTCCGGATGGGTGATCGGCGGGCTGGCGATGCGGAAATGGACTTCCTTGGCGCCGGCCTCGCGCATCATGCGCACGATCTTCACCGATGTGGTGCCGCGCACGAGGCTGTCGTCCACCAGGACGATGCGCTTGCCTTGAATCGCAGACCGGTTGGCGGAATGCTTCATGCGCACACCGAGTTCGCGCACCGACTGGGTCGGCTGGATGAAGGTGCGGCCCACGTAATGGTTGCGGATGATGCCGAGCTCATAGGGGAGGCCGCAGGTCTGGGCGTAGCCCAAGGCCGCCGGCACGCCGGAATCCGGCACCGGAATGACCACGTCCGCATCCGCGGGCGATTCCAGGGCGAGCTCGCGGCCCATGCCCTTGCGCACCTCGTAGACGCTGCGGCCGTTCACGATGGAGTCGGGGCGGGCGAAGTAGATGTACTCGAAGATGCAGGGACGGGGCGTCTGCTCGGGAGCGAAGCGGAAGGACTCGATCCCGTCGTCCGAGATCACCACCACCTCGCCGTTCTCCACGTCGCGAACGAAGCGCGCGCCGATGATGTCGAGGGCGCAGGTTTCCGAGGTGAGGATGTAGCGCCCGTCGAGTTCGCCGATCACGAGGGGGCGGATGCCCAGCGGATCCCGCGCGCCGATGAGCTTCTTGTTGGAGAGGGCCACCAGGGCGTAGGCCCCTTCGATCTGCTGAATCGCTTCGACGAACCGGTCGGTCACGCGGCTCTTGCGGCTGCGGGCGACCAGGTGGACGATCACCTCCGTGTCCGTCGTGGACTGGCAGATGGCGCCGTCCCGGATGAGGTTGCGGCGAAGCGTCAGGCCGTTGGTGAGGTTGCCGTTATGGGCGACCGCGAAGCCGCCGCCGTCGAGTTCGGCGAAGAGGGGCTGTACGTTGCGCAGAACCGTCTCGCCCGTGGTCGAGTAGCGGACGTGGCCGATGGAGGAGAAACCCTCCAGCCGTTCGATGGTGGCGCGGTCGGAGAAGCTGTCGCCCACCAGGCCGAGCTTGCGCTCCAGGTGGAAGACATGGCCGTTGAAGGAGACGATGCCCGCCGCCTCCTGGCCGCGGTGCTGGAGGGCGTGCAGGCCGAGGGCCGTGATGGCTGCGGCGTCGGGGTGACCGTAGATGCCGAAAACGCCGCATTCCTCACGCAAGGTATCGCCATCGAGGTCGAGGTCCACCTTTTTGGGGGCGACCTGCCACGTCTCAGACCAAGCAGACATCATCATTTCCTTGGGATTCGCGCCCACCGGCGACGCGAGCCCTATGTAATCGGCCTCAGGCCGATCGCCAATGGTTTTTCCTGTCGCTGTCCAAAGTGTGATCCGGGCGGCTTAGCTGCGTCGGGGAGGGGCGGCGGGCGCGGGCGGGGCCGCTCCGCGCTGCGGATCCGGCTCGGCCGGTTCGGCGGGCTCGCTATCCGGCCCGGTTCCCCGCTTGCGCAGCCTCTGGAGGAGCGCCTCGGCGTTCTCCGGCAGCATGGCGATGATATTGTCGCGGGTGTTCTCCATGGCGGGTCGGGTGCGGGAGGCGGTGGCCCATTCCGGCTCCTTGCCCTGGAGCAGCCAGCCCAGGAAGGCCCAGCCGATCACGCAGATCAGGAAGCCCCGCGCGGCGCCGAAGAACAGGCCGAGCGTCCGATCAAGTGCGCCGATGCGGGAATCGAGAATCAGGTCGGAGATCTGGACCGTGATGATGGACACGATGATCAGGGTGACCACGAAGATGCCGCCGATGGTGGCCACGAGGGCCACGGTTCCGCTGCTGATATATTGCTGGACGATGGGCAGAGCCATCGGGTGCAGATACCAGGCGGCCGCTGCTGCGACGACCCAGGCCACGATGGCGAGCACCTCGCGGGTGAAGCCGCGCACGGCAGCCAGGAGAGCCGAGATCAGAACGACGCCGAGCACGACGAGATCCAGGATGGAAAAGGGCATGGACCGAGCCTAACGCAGGAAAAGCATGATGAGCGCCGCGTCCGCGGCAGGAGAACCTCGGGTGTATAGCCGCAAGAACAGCGTTCGTCACCCTTCGAGTGAGCTCGACGCCGCATCGCATTGACGATGGGCCGGTCCTGCCTGAAACAAAGCCATCAGTCACGCGGGAGCAATGCCTCAACTTCTCCCGCGCCCCTGGATCCCAGGGCCTCATGAAGCCTTCCGCCTGCGGGCGGCGATGCCCGCGACCAGATCGGCGATGTGGCCGATCGACGATGTCGCCAGGGGGAGGCGCTCGTTCTTGGCCTTCTCCAGGCGAGCCGCGGGGGCGACGGCGCTGGAGAAGCCGAGCTTGGCCGCCTCCTTCAAGCGCGCCTGTTCCTGGGCCACGGGCCTAATGGCCCCGGACAGCCCCAGCTCGCCGAAATAGACCGCATCGGGAGGCAGGGGGTTGCCGGAGAGCGACGATACCAGAGCCGCCGCAGCCGCAAGATCGGCCGCCGGCTCGGTGATGCGCAGGCCGCCCGCGACGTTGAGATAGACGTCATGCATCCCGAGCTTGAGCCCGCCATGGGCCTCCAGCACGGCGAGCACCATCGAGAGGCGGTTCTGGTCCCAGCCGACCACGGCCCGGCGGGGAGTGCCGAGGGAGGAGGGAGCCACCAGGGCCTGAATCTCCACGAGAAGCGGACGGGTGCCCTCCATGCCGGCGAAAACCGCGGTGCCGGCGG
>DASQTM010000234.1:0-2040 GCA_035641875.1 Microvirga sp.
GGTCGAAGCAGGCTTCGATGTCCTCTGCGGACAGATACCGAGTCACGTCGGCGTCGCCCTTCAGCAGGGTGAGGAAGTCGCCTTCGCCGCGCCAGACCGGCATGGCGTTGCGCTGCACGAGCCGGTAGGCGTCCTCGCGGGAGGCGCCCTTCTGGGTGAGCGCCAGCAGAACCCGCTGCGAGTGGACGAGGCCGCCGAGGCGATCCAGGTTCTTCCGCATGTTCTCCGGGTAGACCACCAGCTTGTCGATCACGCCCGTCAGCCGGGCGAGGGCGAAATCCAGGGTTACGGTGGCGTCGGGCCCGATCATGCGCTCGACCGACGAGTGGGAGATGTCGCGCTCGTGCCAGAGCGCCACGTTCTCCATGGCCGGCATGGCGTAGGCGCGGACCATGCGGGCAAGGCCCGTCAGGTTCTCGGTGAGAACCGGGTTTCGCTTGTGCGGCATGGCCGAGGAGCCCTTCTGGCCGGCCGAGAAGAACTCCTCCGCCTCCAGAACCTCGCTGCGCTGCAGGTGGCGCACTTCGGTCGCCAGGCGTTCGATGGAGGAGGCGATCACGCCGAGCGTGGCGAAATACATGGCGTGCCGGTCGCGGGGGATGACCTGGGTCGAGACGGGCTCGACCTGGAGGCCCATCTGCTCGGCCACGTATTCCTCGACGCCTGGGTCGATATTGGCGAAGGTGCCGACGGCCCCCGAGATGGCGCAGGTGGAGATCTCCCGCTGCGCCTCGATGAGGCGGACCTTGCAGCGCTCGAACTCCGCATAGGCCTGGGCCAGCTTGAGGCCGAAGGTGGTGGGCTCCGCATGGATGCCGTGCGACCGGCCGATGGTCGGCGTCATCTTGTGCTCGAAGGCGCGGCGCCTGATGGCGGCCAAAAGCTCGTCCAGGTCGCGCAGCAGCAGGTCGGAGGCGCGGGCGAGCTGCACGTTGAAGGTGGTGTCGAGCACGTCCGAGGAGGTCATGCCCTGGTGGACGAAGCGGGCCTCGGGGCCGACGATCTCGGCCAGATGCGTGAGGAAGGCGATGACATCGTGCTTGACCTCCCGCTCGATGGCGTCGATGCGCTCCACGTCGAAGGTGGCCTTGGAGCCCTTCTCCCACACGGTCTGAGCCGCCTCCTTCGGCACGACGCCCAGATTGGCCAGCGCCGTGGTCGCGTGAGCCTCGATCTCGAACCAGATGCGGAACTTGGTTTCCGGCGACCAGATGGCCACCATCTCGGGACGGCTGTAGCGAGGGATCATGGGTTTCACTTCCGCGCGAGCGACATGCCCGCGCGGTAGCACGATAAGCCCGTTATCTCAACGTGCCTTCGCACCCGCCTCGCGGATCGCCGCGATGTTGGCGGCGTAAGCCGAGGGGCCGCCCTTGAAGGCGGCGGAGCCGGCCACCAGGACATTGGCGCCGGCCGCGGCCACGAGGGGAGCCGTTTCGACGGTCACGCCGCCGTCGATCTCGATGTCGATGTCGCGGTTGCCTACCATGGCCTTGATCCGGCGGACCTTGTCGCACACCGATCCGATGAAGGCCTGGCCGCCGAAGCCCGGGTTGACCGTCATCAGCAGGATCAGGTCGACCATGTCGATCACCGGCTCGATAGCGCTCTCCGGGGTGCCGGGGTTGAGCACCACGCCGGCCCTCTTGCCCAGCGCCCGGATGCTCTGGAGCGACCGGTGCAAGTGGGGTCCGGCTTCCGCATGGATGCTGATGACGTCCGCGCCCGCCCTGGCGAAGGCCTCCAGATAGGGGTCCACCGGCGCGATCATCAGATGCACGTCGAACAGTTTCGAGGTGTGGGGGCGGAGCGCCTTCACCACATCGGGTCCGATCGTGATGTTCGGCACAAAGTGGCCGTCCATTACATCAATGTGGATCCAGTCGGCGCCGGCGGCGTCCATGGCGCGGATCTCCTCGCCGAGCTTGGAGAAATCCGAGGCGAGAATGGAGGGGGCGATGAGAAGCGGGCGTGTCATGCCGCGCCGGTAGCACGAGCCATGGCGGACGGCAACGGCGCATCGGATTGCCTGCACGGTCG
>DASQTM010000235.1:0-5741 GCA_035641875.1 Microvirga sp.
AGCCATGCAGGCTTTCCACGGAATTTCATTGAAGGCGGTGGTGTCAGTTCCGATCTTATGTCTTATCGTCCGGCACGAACCTGTGCGTTACGCAAGGAGAGGCAATCCATGGCGGCTTCCACGCAGCAACCGATCGATCTCTATTACTGGCCGACCCCGAACGGATGGAAGATCACCATCATGCTCGAGGAATGCGGGCTTCCCTATGCGGTCCATCTGGTGAACATCGGCAAGGGCGACCAGTTCAAGCCCGAGTTCCTCGCGATCTCCCCCAACAACAAGATGCCGGCCATCGTCGATCACGAGGGGGCGGACGGGCAGCCCATCTCGGTGTTCGAATCCGCCGCGATCCTGCAATATCTCGGCCGCAAGACCGGGCAGTTCTATCCGCAGGACGAGCGCCGGCGGATCGAGGTCGAGCAATGGCTCTTCTGGCAGATGGGCGGCTTCGGCCCCATGCTCGGCCAGACGCACCATTTCCGCATCTATGCGCCGGAAAAGGTGCCCTACGCCATCGAGCGCTACACCAACGAGACCAACCGGCTCTACGGGGTGCTGAACAAGCGGCTGGCCGACCGGGAATTCGTGGCGGGCGAGTACTCCATCGCCGACATGGCCATCCTTCCCTGGGCGAAGCTCTGGGAGCGCCAGGGCCAGAACATCGAGGATTTCCCGCACGTGAAACGCTGGCTGGACACCTTGCTCGCGCGCCCAGCCGTCCAGCGGGGCCTCGCCGTCAGCCTGGAGGACCGCCCCAAGAACGACATGGCCGACCCGGCGGTGCAGGCCGTGCTGTTCGGGCAGCGGGCGCGGTAGAAACCCTGGCGCATAACCCACTCAACGTCATGCCGGCCTTGGGCCAGGTATCCATGCCCTGATGCAGGTACGGTTCAAAGACATGGATGGCCGGGACAGCCCGGCCATGACGGAGAAACCTGACAGCAGAGGTGTGGAGAAGTCTCTAATTCACCTTCGTCCAGGTCTGCGAGCGGCAGATCAGGCCGCCGAGCACGCAGCCGGAGAGCTGCATGGCCTTGCCCTCGAAGCTCATCTTGCCGGTGTAGGTCTTGCCGTCCTTGTAGTTGTAGAGCTGTCCGGAAAAGCCTCCACCCGCGGGCTGGATGTTTGAGATCATCTGGACGCCGACGAGGTTGCGGCCCTTGAGGCCGGCGTCCGGGTTGTTGACGTCCTTGGCCTCCCCCTGCACGGCCACGATGGTGCCGCAATAGGCCGAGCCGCAGCGGGCGATCCTGACCCGGGTGTCGCCGCTCTCGCTCAGATAGGTGCCGCTGGGGTCCGGGGATTGGGCTTGGGCCGCACCAGTCAGCAGGAAAAGGCCGATCGCAGCAAGGCTTAGAGACTTCATCGTTTGCTCCCTGTATTCGGCCTTCACTGGACCGATCGGCAGAAGATTAGGGGACGCGGCCAAGCTTTCCAAGCCGTGCCGCAGGGTAAGCCTTCGCAGGCGCGAAAAGGCGCTTGAGGGCGGGGGAGCCGGCGGCTATAAGCGCCGCACCTTCCCAATTTTTTTCCTCTCAAAGAGCAGGTTGTCATGGCCATCGAGCGCACTTTCTCCATCATCAAGCCCGACGCGACGGAGCGGAACCTGACCGGCGCCGTGAACGCCGTCATCGAGAAGGCGGGCCTGCGCATCGTGGCGCAGAAGCGCATTCTCATGAGCCGCCGCGAGGCCGAGACCTTCTATGCGGTCCACAAGGAGCGCCCCTTCTTCGGCGAGCTCGTGGAGTTCATGATCTCCGCTCCCGTCGTCGTGCAGGTGCTGGAAGGCGAGAACGCCGTGCTCCGCTACCGGGAGATCATGGGCGCCACCAACCCGGAGAGCGCCGCCGAGGGCACGATCCGCAAGCTCTACGCCCGGTCCATCGGCGAGAACTCGGTGCACGGCTCGGACAGCATCGACAACGCCAAGATCGAGATCGCCCAGTTCTTCTCCGGCAACGAGATCGTCGGGTAAGAACGGTCTCCTGCGGGAGAGGTGTCTGGGTAGCAGCCGGGCGAGGGTGCATAGCGCGCCGTGACTCTCCTCCCCCTTGTGGGGAGGGAAAAGGAGGCGTGGTTCCCAGCCATGGATTCCCTTGTGCGGGACTTCGTCGCGACCCTCAGCTGCGCTCCTTCGGTCCGGTTCGGAGAACCGGCGGAATAATGCGGGCTCACAGGCCGCCCGAGGCGGCCTTTTCTTTGCCTCGTCTCTCCCTCATCATGCGCCCGTTATGAATCAAGCACCCCGCATCGAGCATCGCCCCTCCGTCTGCCCGCATGACTGCCCCTCGGCCTGCTCGCTGAATGTGGAGGTCATCGACGGGCGCAGCATCGGGCGGGTGCATGGGGCGAAGAGCAACAGCTACACGGCCGGCGTCATCTGCGCGAAGGTGGCGCGCTATGCCGAGCGCATCCATCATCCCGACCGTCTGCTTCATCCATTGAGGCGCACCGGGCCGAAGGGCTCAGGGTCCTTCGAGCGCATCTCCTGGGACGAGGCCCTCGACATCGTGGCGCGGGAGTTCCTGCAGGCCGAGCGGGAGTTCGGCGCGGCCGCCGTCTGGCCCTATTACTACGCGGGCACCATGGGGCTGGTGATGCGCGACGGCATCAACCGCCTGCGCCATGTGAAGAAGTATTCGGGCCAGTATTCCACCATCTGCACCGCCGTGGCCTGGACGGGCTACGTGGCCGGCACGGGCAAGCTCGCCGGCTCCGACCCGCGCGAGATGGGCGTGTCCAACTGCGTGGTGATCTGGGGCACCAACCCGGTTCACACCCAGGTCAACGTGATGACCCACGCCATGCGCGCCCGCAAGGAGCGCGGGGCCAAGATCGTCGCGGTGGACATCTACATGAACGCCACCATGAAGCAGGCCGACATGGCGCTGCTCGTGCGTCCCGGCACCGATGGAGCGCTCGCCTGCGCGGTGATGCACGTGCTCTTCCGCGACGGCCATGCGGATTGGGATTATCTCGAGCGCTATACCGACTGCCCCCGCGAGCTGGAAGCGCATCTGCGCACCCGCGATCCCGCCTGGGCGTCGGCCATCACCGGCCTGTCGGTGGAGGAGATCGAAGCCTTCGCCCGGCTCGTGGGCGAGACCAAGCGCAGCTTCTTCCGTCTCGGCTTCGGCTTCGGGCGCCAGCGCAACGGCGCGGTCAACATGCACGCGGCGTCCTGCATCCCGGCGGTGACCGGCGCATGGCGGCACGAGGGCGGCGGCGCCTTCCACTCCAACAGCGGCATCTTCGGCTGGAACAAGGCGCTGATCGAAGCGCAGGAGGCCGTCGATCCGGCCGTCCGCAGGCTCGATCAGTCGCAGATCGGGCGCATCCTCACCGGCGACCGCGAGGCGCTTTACGGGGGAGCGCCGGTCAAGGCGATGCTGGTCCAGAACACCAACCCGGTCTCCGTCGCGCCGGAGCAGGAGCTGGTGAAGCAGGGCTTCGGGCGCGAAGACCTGTTCGTGTGCGTGCACGAGCAGTTCATGACGGAAACGGCGCTCATGGCCGACATCGTGCTGCCGGCGACCATGTTCATGGAGCACGACGATCTCTATCAGGGCGGCGGGCACCAGCATTTCCAGCTCGGCCTCAAGCTCGTGGACGCGCCCGGCGAGTGCCGCTCGAATCACGAGGTGGTGCGGGAGATCGCAAGCCGCGTCGGGGCCGAGCATCCGGGCTTTGCCATGGAGCCGCGGGAGATCATCGACTGGACCCTGCGCCATTCCGGCCGGGGCAGCATTGAGGCCCTGGAGGAGCAGGTTCATATCGACGCGCAGCCGCCCTTCGAGGAGGCGCATTTCCTCAACGGCTTCGGCTACCCGGACGGCCGCTTCCGCTTCAAGCCGGACTGGACCCGGGTGCCGTCCTCCAACAACGGGCCCATGGGGCCCTGGGCCGAGATGCCGTCCTTGCCCGATCACTGGGGGGTCATCGAGGAGGCCACGGAGGAGCATCCCTTCCGGCTCGCCACCAGCCCGGCCCGGAGCTTCCTGAACTCCAGCTTCACCGAGACGCCGGGCTCCCGCGCCAAGGAAGGCCGGCCCGAAGCGATGATCCACCCCCTCGACGCCGAGCGGCAGGGGATCGAGAACGGGGACTGGGTGAAGCTCAGGAACCACCGGGGCGAGGTCTATCTCCGCGCCCGCCTGTTCGACGGGGTGCGGCGCGGCGTGGTGATCGCGGAGGGCATCTGGCCCAACGCGGCGCACCCTTACGGGCGCGGCATCAACACGCTCACCGGCGGCGATCAGGTGGCGCCCTATGGGGGAGCCGCCTTCCACGACAACCGGGTGGCCCTGGAGAAGGCCGCGCCGAACCTCCCGCCCGCTGCCGCAAAACCTGAACGAGTCGAGCCGGTTGTTGGCTAAGTCTTAAGCTTATCGTGAGCAGTCTCTTGATCTCGAGCGCGTAAGCCTGTTCAAAAATTTGAACGTGATTCTGTCTCTGGGGGACTGTCCATGCTATTCAAACTTCGCACGCTGCTGGCAGCGGCCGCCATCACGGCTGGGGCGACCGGCGCCTTTGCCGCCGCTTCCAACATGCCCACCAACTACCAGCCCGACCCGGCGCTGAAGACCGCCAGCATGGGCGAGCTCCGGTCGCGGGTGAGCCAGGCCTGCTCCGCGACGCAGGCCAAGCTCCAGAACGTGAGCGAGGCGTCGGTCTCGGGGAAGTGCGGCTGCTACGCGGGCCGGACCATGCGCGCCTTGAGCGCCGACGAGGTCCAGGCCTACCGGGATACCGGCGTGTTCAACGACACCGCCCGGGACAAGGCCCTGAAGGCCCTCGACGCCTGCAATCTCGCGCGGCCGACTCTGTAAGGTTGCCGATGCGAGACCCCCGGTGAAACGCACCACCCCCACCCCTCCCCCTTGCGGGGAGGGGTGGGGGTGGTGCGGCTGGGTGAGACGCTCGGAGAGTGAGGCGCTGTAGCGGCCTCGCGTCTGTGCGATGAAGCAAGAGCTTTGACCCTGCGACCCCCACCCGGCGCTTCGCGCTCACCCTCCCCGCAAGGGAGGAGGGAAAAGCGCGCGCAATTCACCCTGGCGAGCGCAGGGCCCTGCCGGCATCCCAGCCTTCCGAGAACGCCACGCGGCCGCCCTCGAGACGGGCCTGGCCGCTGCAGATCATGCGCAGCGCCTGCGGGTAGAGCGCGTGCTCCTGAGCCAGAACCCGCGCCGCGAGGCTGTCTTCCGTGTCGCCGGGGATCACCGGCACCGCCGCCTGGGCCACGATGGGGCCGGCATCGAGCTCCGGCACCACGAAATGCACCGTGCAGCCATGCACCAGCACGCCTTCCTCCAGCGCCCGCCGATGGGTGTGCGTGCCCCGGAACAGGGGCAGGAGGGAGGGGTGGATGTTGATCATCCGGCCCGCCCAGCGCTCCACGAACCAGTTGGTCAGCACCCGCATGAACCCGGCAAGGCAGATGAACCCGATGTCCCGCTCGCGCAGCGCCGCATCGAGCGCCTGCTCGAAGCTCTCGCGGGTGGAATAGGCCTTGTGATCGACGGCGAGCGCCTCGATGCCGGCCTCCCGCGCCCGCTCCAGCCCGCCCGCATCGGGACGGTTGGACAGAACCAGGGCGATCTCGCCGGGAAAACCGGGGTCGCGGGCGGCCTCGATCAGCGACACCATGTTGGAGCCGCGCCCGGAGATCAGGATGGCGATGCGGCGGGTCATCACAGCGTCAGGCGGCCGGAGGTCCGAACCCGCTCGCCGCTCTCGTGGGC
>DASQTM010000236.1:0-10730 GCA_035641875.1 Microvirga sp.
CCAGCGGCATAGCCGATCCGAGAGCGCGCCGCCCCTTAGCGTCAGACCCACGGTGCCGGTGGTGAAGCCGGCCGGGCGCTACGCATAGACCCTGTGGGGATACCGGAATCCCTTGCGATCCAGGCGGATCGCAAGGGATTCGGAACTCTTCGGGCTAGGACTTCTTGGATTCGCCCTTCCAGGCCTCCTCGAAGATCGATTGCAGGGAGGCGAGGTATTGCGACTGCATCTCGCGTCCCTGCTCCATCATCTCGTCCCATGACGGGGAGGCGGGCGGCTCCGGCTTGGCTGAGGGTGACGGCTCCGGTGCAGGGGGCATGAAGGCTGCCATCATGTCATCGAAGGGAGTGGATGCAGTCTTCTTCTCGGGGGGCGAAGCCGCCTTCATCCAGCCCGACCAGAGCTCGGCCCATGGGTTGGCGGTAGCCGTGCCGGCTCCGCCGGTGCCGGCAGCGGGCTGGGACTGCTGGGGCGTGAAATTCTGCATCGCCTGAGCCTGGGCCGTCATCCATTGCGACATGCTTCCGGCCAGAATGCCCGCCATCAGGGGCAGCATCTGCTGCATGGTGTCGGCGCTGACGCCGGCGTAATCGGCGGCCTGGTGCGCCACCCGGCGGCTCACCTGGTCGGATCCGAAGATCTGGTCGAGCAGGGTTCGTCCCTGCTGCTGGGCCTGCGGGGAGAAGGAGCGGGCCGCTGCCTGCCAGAAATTCTGGTAGCCTCCACCCATCATGGACTGCAAGAAGCGGCCGGGGTCGTTGGTCAGGGCGGCGTGCTGGAGCCCCATGGCGAAGGCCGGCAGGAAGGCCGCCATGGCCTTCTGGGTCTGGTCGCCCGAGAGGTGGAACTGCCGGGTCAGGGCGTCGAGCCCGGCCTTCGTCTGCGCCTGCTGTACGAGATCGAACCAGTTGAACATCATAGGCCTCCTCCAGGGCGGCGCTCCCTTGCCTTTAGACGGCTAGAGGGCCGGGACAGCTTTCCTCTCCAGGCGCCGGATTGTCCAGAACGCCGTGATGATCGCTGCTATTCCAAACGCCACAGAGCCTGCTCCGATCCCCAGCAGGGCGCCTTTCGGGCCGCCGATCTGGGCGCCCACATAGGCGAAAGGGATCATGCCGAGGGTCGCCCGGCCCCAGTTGAAGAAGGTGGACAGCAGCGGATAGCCGAGATTGTTGAACGAGGCGTTGGCCACGAAGACCAGGCCGACGAAGAACCAGATGAAGCCGCTGAGCTGGCAGAAGAACTGCACGAGTTCGGCGGTCAGGTCCGGCGCGTTGAAGGCATGGGTGAGCGGGACGCGCACCAGGAACAGGACCAGCCAGACGACGCCCACATAGATGACCATGAAGGTCAGGGAGTCCTTCAGGGTCTGCCTCATGCGGTCGTACCGCCCCGCGCCCCAGTTCTGGCCGAGCACGGGGCCGATGGCGCCGGCCAGGGCGAAGAGGCCTGCGAAGGCCACCGGCGTCACCCGGTCGATGATGGCGGAGGCGGCGATGGCCTGATCGCCGAACTGCGCCATCACCCCCGTGAAGAAGGCGTTGGCGGCGGGCGCGGCGATGTTGGTCAGAACCGCCGGAACCGCGATGGCGAAGAAGGGCCGCGCGTCGCCGATCACGCCCCTCAGGCTGGGGCGCGCCAGGAGATCGTGCGCGCCCGTCACATAGCGGTAGGCCACATAGACATAGACCACGCGGGCGATGTTGATGGTCAGGGCCGCCCCATCGGTCCTGAGGTCGAGCCCGAAGATCAGGAGCGGATCGAGGATCACGGTGACGGCCGCCACGGACAGCGTGGCGTACATGCTGCGCTTGGCGTCTCCCGCCGCGCGCAGCACGGTGGAGAGCCCCATGCCCAGGGCCATCAGAACGTTGGTGGGAAGGGTGATCCAGAGAAAGCTCCGCGCCACCGCGAAGGTCTGATCGCTGGCGCCCAGCGCCTGGAGGATCGGGTGCAGGAACGGCAGGATGGCGAGACTGACGATGGCCGCCAGCGCGGCCATGAGAAGGCAGCCCGACGTGGCGAGACGACGCGCATCGTCCCGGCGGCGCGCCCCCAGGGCGCGGGACACCAGCGCGCCGATCGGGATCATCAGCCCCACATTGATCGAAATCGTGAGGAACATCATCACGGTGGCAAGGCCCACGCCCGCCGTGAGGCTCGGGTCATTCAGCCAGGAGATGTAGAGAAGCGACACCAGATCGACGATGAAGATCGCGATGAGGCCTGCCGTGGCCGTGCCCGTCATCACGAGCACGTGGCGCATGGGCGAGCCGGTGACGAAGCGAGGCGTCGCGGCCTGCTCGTCGGCGGCTTTCGCCGATGCGGCTGCGTCCATCAGAGCGCTCCCTCGCCGAGCAGGTCCCGGGTCTCGGGGCTGAGAGCCTTGGCCCTCCCCGTGGGCGCGGTGAGGGGCTCGGGGGCGATCCTGGCGCCCACCACCAGTTCCGCGCCGCCCATGGCGCCGCCGTCCTTCTGAAGGACGAGGCGGGCGATGTCGCGCTTGCGCACGTCGTTGGCGGCGGCGGCGGCGGTCTCCGGGTCCGCGCCCAGCTCTTCCAGGGCGGCGCGGCCGAACACGATGGCGGATTCGAAGGCCTCCCTGAGCTGATAATCCACTTCGAGCTTCATGAGCTCGACCGCGTGAATACGGTCGAAGGCCCTGACGAAGCTGCGGGCGTTGCGGAAGTTCTCATGGATGATCTCGACGATCTTGGCGGTCACGTCGGGATCGTCGGTGCACACGCAGATCATCTCGGCCTTCTCGGCGCCGGCGGCGCGCAGCACGTCGAGGCGGGTTCCGTCGCCGTAATAGATCTTGAGGCCGAAGCGGGCGGCGTCGCGGATGCGCTCCACGTTGGTCTCGATCACGGTCGCCTCGATGTCCCGCGCCAGCAGAACCTGGTTCACGATCTGCCCGAAGCGGCCGAAGCCGATGACGATGACGCGGCTCGACAATTCGCCCTCCTGGCCGAGCTGACCTTCGAGTTCGGGTTGCGGCGCGGCCTCAGGCCGGCCCTTCAGGCTCTTCTCGATCAGGGTCGACATGATCGGCCCCAGCAGCATGGTCAGAGCAGCAAGGGCCGTGACTGGCTGGGAGATGTCGGGCGGCATGATGCCCAGGCCTGCGGCGACCGGGAGAAGCACGAAGGCGAATTCGCCGGCGGTGCAGAGAAGCGCGCCCGTGCGCAGGCCATCCCGCCAGGTCGATCCGAACAGCCGGCACAGAAGGGCGATGAGCAGGGTCTTGCCCAGGATCACCGCCGGGGCGGCGACGGCGAGCATCGCCCATTGCTGGCGCACCAGGGCCAGGTCGATGGACATGCCCACGCTCATGAAGAACAGGCCGAGCAGCATGCCGCGGAAGGGCTCGATATCGGCCTCGAGCTGGTGCCGGAAATTGGACTCGGCGAGCAGGAGGCCGGCCAGGAACGCGCCCATGGCCATGGAGAGGCCGACCTCCTCCATGAGCAGGGCCGCCCCGAGAACCACGAGCAGGGCGGATGCGGTCATCACCTCCCTGGCGCCGGTGCGGGCCAGGATGCGGAAGAACGGGTTGAGGCCGTAGCGGCCGACCAGGATGACCGCCACGATGGCGGCCACGGCCTCGCCCATGGTGGCGAGCCTGTCCGAGAGGGAGGCCTGCTCCGCCGCGCCGCCGGAGGCCAGCAGGGGCAGGATCGCCAGGACCGGGACCACCGACAGGTCCTGGAACAGCAGGATGGCGAAGGAGCGCTGGCCGTAAGGGGTTTGCAGATCGTTGCGCTCGCCCAGCATCTGAAGGGCGATGGCCGTGGCCGAGAGCGCGATGGCGACGCCGGTCACGAAGGCGGCGTTCGGGGGAAGCCCCATGGCCAGCGCCGCGCCGCCGAGGCACAGGGTGGTCACCGCGAGCTGCGCGAAGCCGAGCCCGAAGATGTCCCGCTTCATGGACCAGAGATGGGACAGCTTGAGCTCGAGGCCGATGATGAACAGCAGAAGCACCACCCCGAGCTCCGCCACCGTGGCGATGGTCTGAGGATCGCCCACCAGCCCGAAGCCCGACGGACCGATGGCGACGCCCGCCGCCAGATAGCCGAGAACGGCGCTCAAGCCCATGAACCGGAACACGGGCACGGCAACGGCCGCCGCCCCGCAGAAGGTCAGGATCGGAGGGAGAAAACTCACATGGGAGGCCGCGTTCGCCATCGCTTACCGGAGGGAGGTGATTTGGATGGCCCTTTCTAGGGAGTCTTTTCCGGAAGAGCGAGCGTTTCTTGACCGGGGGTTTGGTCCCGTCGTGCGGTACGGCACGAAGGGTGAAATGAGGTTTCGCCGAAATGGCGCCTCGCTCCCGTCCGCGAATAAGCGTCGCTCCCGCTTGACAGGAGGGCCCCGCTCTCGCCACATCGCCGCATCATGACGAAGCCGTCCCTCCACATCCTGCTCTGCGCCCCGCGCGGCTTCTGCGCCGGGGTCGTGCGCGCCATCGACGCTGTCGAGAAGGCGCTGGCGATCCATGGGGCGCCGGTCTATGTGCGCCACGAGATCGTGCACAACAAATACGTGGTGGAAAACCTCAAGCGAAAAGGGGCGGTCTTCGTCCGCGAGCTCGACGAGGTGCCTGACACGGGCGCGCCCGTGATCTTCTCGGCCCACGGGGTGCCGAAGTCGGTTCCCGAGGCTGCCGGGCGCCGCAACCTGCTCGCCATCGACGCCACCTGTCCGTTGGTGACCAAGGTGCACCGGGAGGCGCAGATCCACCACAAACGGGGCCGGCATATCGTGCTGATCGGCCATGCGGGCCACCCGGAGGTGGTCGGCACCATGGGCCAGCTGCCGCAGGGGGGCGCGACCCTGGTGGAGACCCTGGACGACATCGCCCGGTTCCGGCCCGCCGATCCGGACAACCTGGCCTTCGTGACCCAGACGACCCTGTCCGTGGACGACACCCAGGATATGGTGGACGCCCTCAAGGCGCGCTTTCCCAACATCGTCGGACCCCACAAGGAGGACATCTGCTACGCGACCACCAACCGGCAGGGCGCGGTCAAGCGGGTGGCCCCCCTGGTGGACGCCATGGTGGTGGTGGGCTCGCCCAACTCCTCCAATTCCCAGCGCCTGCGCGAGGTGGCCGAGCGGGAGGGCTGCCCCCTGGTCCGGCTGATCCTGCGGGCCGAGGACATCGACTGGTCCCTGTTCGGCAATATCCGCAGCCTCGGGGTCACCGCGGGGGCCTCCGCCCCGGAGGTTCTCGTGGAGGAGATCATCGACGCCTTCGCGGAGCGCTACGAGGTGCAGGTGGAGAGCGTGTCCACGGCGGACGAGAGCGTGTTCTTTCCCCTGCCGCGCGAATTGCGCGGGCAGGCAGCGGAGTAGGGCGTGGCAGTCTATACGGAAGTCGCCGACGAAGAGCTCTCCTGCTTCCTCGACACCTACGACATCGGCACGGTCCTGTCCTACAAGGGCATCGCCGAAGGGGTCGAGAACACCAACTACTTCCTCCACACCACGCGAGGCTCCTACATCCTCACCCTCTACGAGAAGCGGGTCAGGGAGGCGGACCTGCCGTTCTTCCTCGGCCTCATGCGGCACCTGGCCCAGAGGGGCCTCAACTGCCCGCTCCCCGTGAGCAACCGCCGGGGCGAGCCCTTAGGGAGGGTGGCCGGGCGGCCCGCCGCCATCATCACCTTCCTCGACGGCATCGCCATCCGCCGCCCCACGGCCGGGCATTGCGGGGCGCTCGGCGGAGCGCTGGCGAAGCTGCACCTGGCCGGCCAGGGCTTTCCCATGAGCCGGCCCAACGCCCTGTCCCTGGACGCCTGGGCCCCGCTGTTCGCCCAGGCAGAGGGCCAGGCGGACCGGGTCGCCGCAGGCCTTGCGGAGCGCACCCGGCGCGAGCTCGCCTTCCTGACCGAGGCCTGGCCGCGGGGCCTGCCCTCCGGCGTGATCCATGCGGATCTCTTCACCGACAACGTGTTCTTCATCGGCCCGGAGGTGTCCGGGCTCATCGACTTCTACTTCGCCTGCACGGACGCCTTCGCCTATGACGTGGCGATCTGCCTGAACGCCTGGTGCTTCGAGGCCGACGGCTCGTTCAACCTCACCAAGGGCCAGGCGATGCTGGCGGGCTATCAGGCGGTGCGGCGGCTCGATCCGCCCGAGATCGAGGCCCTGCCGACCCTGTGCCGCGGCTCCGCCATGCGCTTCATGCTGACCCGCCTCGTGGACTGGCTCAACGTGCCGCCGGGAGCCCTCGTGAAGCCCAAGGACCCCTTGGAATACGACCGCAAGCTCAACTTCCACCGCCATGTGGGGCATGCGCGCGAATACGGACTCGACGCATGAGCGAACCGCAGCGCGTGATGATCTACACGGACGGCGCCTGCTCGGGGAATCCCGGCCCCGGCGGCTGGGCCGCCATCCTGTTCTTCAATGGCAGGGAACGGGAGGTCTCCGGCGGGGAGCCTCACACCACCAACAACCGCATGGAGATCCGCGCGGCCATCGAGGGGCTCAACGCCCTCAAGCGCGCCTGCGCGGTCGACCTGTTCACGGATTCGCAATACGTGCGCCAGGGCATCACCCAATGGATGCACAACTGGAAGCGCCGGGGCTGGCGCACCGCCGACAACAAGCCGGTGAAGAACGAGGATCTCTGGCGCGAGCTCGACGCCGCCGCCGCCCGCCATCAGGTCGCATGGCACTGGGTCAAGGGGCATGCGAGCGATCCGGTCAACATCCGCGTGGACGAGCTGGCGGTGTCCGCCATGCAGCCGTTCAAGCGCAGGGGGAACGGCAGGCCGTCGTTTCCCTCACGGTAGCGACGGCCTAACCCCGGATCAGAGATTCTTCAGGAGGTTCTCGGCCCCGGAGATATCGGCCTTGGAGGGGGTGTCCTCCACGTTGAGCGACTTCACGACGCCGTCCTCCACCACCATGGAATAGCGCTGCGAGCGGATGCCGAGGCCGAAATCCTTGCGGTCGAGGGTCAGGCCGATCGCCTGGGCGAATTCGCCGTTGCCGTCCGCCAGGAGCTCGATGCCCTCGGCTCCGGACGCCTTGCCCCAGGCATCCATGACGAAGACGTCGTTGACGGACGTGACCAGAACGGCGTCCACGCCCCGGGTCCTGATCTGCTCCAGCTTCTGCACGTAGCCCGGCAGGTGGTTGCGGTGACAGGTGGGGGTGAAGGCGCCGGGCACGGCCACCAGAACCACCTTGCGGCCCTTGAAGAGGTCGTCCGTGGTCTTGGCCGCAGGGCCCTCAGGCGTCATGACGCGGAACGTGACCTGGGGCAGGCGGTCTCCAACCTGGATGGGCATAGGCGGTTTCTCCAAAGCAATGGGAATGGCTGTTTTCCGGAATGGGGCGGCCGAAACCCGGTCCGCCCCTGCGCAGGATGCTCTAGCGCGGCGGCCCGCCGCCGTCGAGGCTCACCTTCGTCTCCACGGCCTTGTCGCCGGCCACAAGGGTCAGGAGCAGGGGCACGGGTCCCGAGGCGCCCTTCGGTTTCTCGTCCACGGTGACGGTGAAGCGGTTCTCCCCGTCGGGCGGGGAGGTGGAGACGTACCAGTTCTCCGGCCCTTCCGCGAAAAGCGCAGGCGTCGCGCCCATGGGAGCGCGAACCGCCACCGTGAGGCCGGGCTTGTCGCCCGCCAAGACCTTGGCTGACAGAACGGAAAGCTCCGCCGGCTCGCCCAACCCCTGAGGACGGGGCACCTTCGCCAGGGCCGCCTCGATCGCGGCGCGATCCTCGCCCCCGCCCGGGAGCGCCAGGCTCAGCTCCGCATGGGCGGGAATGCAGATGTCCCGGCAGATCCCGTATTCGATGGAAAGCGCCAGTTCCACGGGCTTTCCGGCCCTTGCGGCCCGCACCAGGAGGGGCAGCACCACCTTATGGCTGTAGGTATGGGCGACCCCCGCGGCGTCCTCGTGGCGCGAGGGGGCCGGCCAGCGGATGTCGACGCCGGCCAGGTTCTTCGAGCCGGTCCAGTCGAAGCGGGGCGGCAGGCCCGAGTCGCCCGGATTGCGCCAGTAGGTCTTGAACCCGGAATCAAGGGCGATCTCGATCCCGGCCAGCCAGCTTTCCCCCATGGGTCCGCCCGACAGAAGGCGAACGCGGGAGTGGAGCTCCTGCGCGGACGAGGCGCGCGGCAGGGTCTGCCCGAGGGCCGAGACCATGGAGAGGACCAAAAAAATGCCGGCTGAAAACGGACGAAGCATGATTGCCATGGAACTGACGCCTCCCTGACGCGCTTCCCTTATGAGATTTATCCTCGGGTCCGCCATCCACGATCGTGTGATCGGGCGTGCCGGCCCGGCAAGGCAGATTTGACATATGAGCTTTCCGTCGTCCCCTTATCAAGCCGAGTCCCCCTACCTGGACGGTCAGGTCCTCGTGGCCATGCCCGGGATGCTGGATGAACGTTTCGCCCGCTCCGTGATCTACGTATGCGCCCATTCCCAGGAGGGGGCGATGGGCATCGTGCTCAACCGGCCCGCCGCGAACGTGAACGTTCCCGATCTCCTGGTGCAGCTTGAGATCCTGCCCGAGCCGGAGCGGATCCGGCTGCCGCAGCGGGTGGGCCGCATGGAGGTTCTCATCGGCGGACCGGTGGAGACGAGCCGGGGCTTCGTGCTCCATTCCCCGGACTTCCACCTCCCCCAGTCGACCCTTCCCATCGACGACAGCGTGTGCCTCACGGCCACCGTGGACATCCTCCGGGCCATCGCCCGGGGCGACGGCCCGGAAAACGCGGTTCTGGCGCTCGGCTATGCGGGCTGGGGCGCGGGACAACTCGAAATCGAGCTCCAGGCCAATGGTTGGCTCAACTGCCCGGCAGACGCGGAGCTGATCTTCAACACCCCGGCCGAACTCCGCTACGAGATGTCCCTGCGCCGGTTCGGCATCGAGCCCGCCATGCTGTCCATGGAAGCCGGCCACGCCTGAGGCCTTTGGCCAAGGCTCAACTTGCTTTGGAAACGAACCTGACGTCGGAGGGCGCGGCGTTGTAGTGGCGGCGGAAGGCGCGGTTGAAGGCGGTCACGTCGCCGAAGCCGCACTCATAGGCGATGGTGCTGATGTTCATGTGCACCTGCCGCGGGTCCTGCAGCATCCGGTACACCCGGGCCAAGCGCCTGGCGCGCACGTAATCCGAGAAGCTGGTGCCCTCCAGTTCGAACAGCTTCTGCACGTAGCGCGGCGACACCCGATGGCGCAGGGTCACGCTCTCCAGCGACAGGCCCGGCTCGGTGAGGTGGGCCTCGATGTCGTCCTTGATGGCCCGCAGGCGGGCGGCGCGCAGGCCCCGCTCCTTCGCCACCTCGGCGCTGTCCCGGGAGGCGCCCAGCGCCAGGGCGGCCAGATCGTAGATGTGCGTGACCACCGCATGCTGCAACTCGGGAGCGGAGGCTGCCTGCTGGTCCTCGATCATCTTGAGGTAGCTGAAGAGCAGACTCAGCGCCTCGTTCTGTTCGGGAATCAGCTTGTTGTAGGCATCCTCCAGTCCTGGCGCCAGCGCCTGCAGCACAGGGCGCGACAGGCGCACGGACGATTTGAAGCCCCCATGAGGGAGCGTGTAGTTGATCGGGTCGGGACAGCACACCAGGGTCGCGTCTCCGACCGTCAGCGTCGTCTCAAAGCCGCGATGGGCCGATATCGCGCCATTGAAGGCCATTCTCGTGAAAGCGACGGTGTCGCCGTTGGCGGCGGCGAGGCTCGGCGAGGCTCTGAACTGCGCCGAGGAGGCATAGCCGGAGAAAAAGGCGAGCCCCGGCAGGGCGCAAACGGTCAGCTCCGACTTGAATGGATCCGTCCCAATGGGATCCACGTCGAGCTTGAACATGACGCGGCTGAACTCCTCACGCCACAACGCCATCCGCTCCCGCTCCGGGAGCGCCTCGGTCGAGACGCGAAAGGACGCCGGCGCCTGAGTCTCCCCCTCAGCCATGCCTAGCTCCTGATCTCTGAAGGCGCAGCGCCGTCGCGCTTGCGGAAGGCGCGGCCGAATTCCGCCTGCCGGAAAGCAATTTGCTGCCGTTCCGGGAGCAGATCGGTGGATAAACGCTGAGCAATGAAGGACAAGCGACCTTACCCCCAAGTAAATTTGAATGTCGTGGGTGTTGCGTTGATGAAAAACGCGTTCGGCTTTGGCATGGCACCTGTATTGACGTCCGGCTATCGATCAGGATCACCGCAGACCGAAGGGTATTACGTATCTTTCACCACGCCTCCCCCAATGTCAAGATTGGGCCTGTCGCACAGGAAGGAACCCGCCGGCGAGCGGCTGCAGGCGATCTGCCTTTGCGCAGCTTCAAATTGGGAGGACGGCGCTTTGCGACTTTCCGGCGACCTTGCGCTTCGGAATGCCGGCCATAGGGATAGGCTCACAGGTTGCGGGCCGCCTGTGGGCATTCACCTTCCGGGTCCTGCGGCTTCCCAACGGGAGACGGTCAGAGCCCAGTCGACCTCGACCCAGCCCCTTGCCGTCATCCAGTCCGATCCTGCGCGCCGCGCGACGATCTCGGCTCCGAACCAGCGGGCAAGCCGCTCGACGCGCCTGTTCCCGCTGGCGGTGCTGCCGAGGATCACTTTGAGCCCGAGTTCCCGGAAGCCGAACCCCACGAGGGCCCCCGCCACCTCCACGGCGAGGCGATACCGGCCCCAATCGTCGGGGGCCAGCTCGATCCCCAGAAAGGCCTGACCCTCGCCCGCGCCGTCCCTTCGCAAGCCTGCGCATCCGCACAAG
>DASQTM010000237.1:0-4081 GCA_035641875.1 Microvirga sp.
CGACCGTGAGATCTTCGTTAAGCCATTGCTACGACTTGGTTTCATCTGATGGAAACAGGAAAGAATGGTGCCGGTGGAGAGGATCGAACTCCCGACCTTCGGTTTACAAAACCGCTGCACTACCGCTGTGCTACACCGGCCATCACCCGGGTGCTGAGGTAGCAGCACGAGGATGGGGATGCAAGTTCCCGTGGGACGTAAAAATTAAGTGTTCCGGCGCACCGCAACCATCCCGGAATTATGGAATTGTTAGGAGAATATCCAGGAGCCAATTCCATGTCCGACCGAAAGTTACCCAGAAATAGGAAAATTGTATCGCTTCGCGGCGGCTTGCGGTTCTTTGCCCCTATGGTGATTTTAGCAGGCGTGGCCCTGGTCTCTCTGCCGGTTCATGCCGCTCCGGCCGCATCCCCTGCGACCCAAGCCGTGAGTTCCGCAAAGGACAAGGTGAGCACGGTGGCGGTCAAGGAGCCGGAGACGACGGGCTCCCTGCAGCCGAGCACCAATGGCGACGTGGCCTGCGCCCGCTCCCGCAAGCGCCTGTTCGTCGAGGGCGAGGGCTGGATCGTCCGCCGGGTGACCACCTGCTACTGAACCCTCCGGCCCGCCGGAATATGAAAAGCCCCGCCGCGAGGCGGGGCTTTCCGTTGAGTAAGCTTCCTTCGAGATCCGCTTAGCGGCTCGCGCCCTCGTAGGTGTTAATGTCGCGATCCTTGGTCTCCTGCACGAAGAGCAGGCCGATCACGAAGGTCATCAGCGCGAACGCGACCGGGTACCAGAGCCCGTAGTAGATGTCGCCCGTGGAGGCCACCATCGCGAAGGAGGTCGCCGGCAGCAACCCGCCGAACCAGCCGTTGCCGATGTGGTAGGGCAGCGACATGGCCGTGTAGCGGATGCGAGTCGGGAAGAACTCGACCAAAGCCGCCGCGATCGGGCCATAGACCGCCGTCACGTAGAGCACCATCACGGTGAGGATCAGGATCACCTTAAGGGCCTGCCCGTTGCCGAGCGCGGAGAAGAAGCCGTCGACCTTCACCTTCGCGGGATCCGTGGCTCCCGGGTAGCCCGCCGCAGTCGCTTCAGCCGCGAGGCCGCGGGTGAACTCGGCCGCGTTCGTGAAGGGCACTTCCTTGCCATTCACGGTAACCTTCATGGGCGAGCCCGCGGGGGTATCGACCTTCTGGTAGCGCAGCGCCTGCTGGGCGAGGACCCGGCGGGCCACGTCGCAGGGCTCCGTGAAGGTCCGGATGCCGACTGGGTCGAACACCGAGCCGCACTTGGCGGGATCGGCCGCGACTTCGATCTTCGCGTTCTGAAGCGCCGCAGCGTAGGTCGGGTTCGCGGCCGACGTCAGGGCGGTGAAGAGCGGAAAGTAGGTGATCGCCGCGATGAGGCATCCGCCGAGGATGATCGGCTTGCGGCCGATGCGATCTGAGAGGGCCCCGAAGAATAGGAACCCGCCCGTGCCGAGGATCAGCGACCAGGCGATGAGCACGTTGGAGGTCAGGAGGTCGACCTTCAGGATGCTCTGCAGGAAGAACAGGGCGTAGAACTGGCCCGTGTACCAGACCACCGCCTGGCCGACCACGAGGCCGAACAGGGCGATCAGCACGACCTTGGCGTTCTTCCACTGGCCGAACGCTTCCGACAGCGGCGCCTTGGACCGGGTGCCCTCGTCCTTCATCTTCTGGAAGGCCGGGCTCTCATTCATCTGCAGCCGGATCCAGACCGAAATACCGAGCAGAACGACCGAGAGGAGGAAGGGAATGCGCCAGCCCGCGACGGGGTAGCCCTCGCCGGTCTGGAAGCCCGCCTCGCCCATCCACAGGCGCAGGGACAGGATGACCACAAGCGAGAGCAGGAGGCCGACCGTCGCGGTCGTCTGGATCCAGCTCGTGTAGAAGCCGCGGCGCCCGACCGGGGCGTGCTCGGCCACGTAGACGGCCGCTCCGCCGTACTCGCCGCCGAGCGCGAGGCCCTGCGCCATGCGCAGCACGATCAGCACCACGGGCGCGATCCAGCCGATCTGGGCGTAGCTCGGCAGAATGCCGACCATGAAGGTCGAGATGCCCATGATCAGGATCGTGATCAGGAACGTGTACTTGCGGCCGACGAGGTCGCCGATGCGGCCAAACACCAGGGCGCCGAAGGGGCGCACCAGGAAGCCCGCCGCGAAGGCGAGCAGTGCGAAGATGTTGCGGGTGTTGACGTCGAAGGCCGAGAAGAACTGGGCGCCGATGATCGCGGCGAGAGATCCGTAAAGGTAGAAGTCGTACCATTCGAAGACGGTGCCGAGGGAGGAGGCCAGGATGACCTTCTTCTCCTCCCGCGTCATCGGCCGCGCCGCGGCGGCCGAATGCGGGGTGGTTGCTGCTGTTGCCATAGGGTTCCCTTCCATATTCAACTTGCGCCCGGTGATTCCGGGTTCTTGGCCCCAAGCCATGCACCTGCATCGCTTCAGGCCGAAGCATCGTGACCGCAGGGGCGGCCGAGGATCCTAAGCCGCAAGGCTACCGCGAGCGCTTCTCTGCACAATTGCCAATTCGTCTCTTCGACTTCCGTCTAAGACGTCCCGTGGAACTGTGATTCTGCCAATATGTGAAAAGACTTAGCTTCCGTCGCGCTCGGCCTTCAGGCCTTCCCGGCGACGGCTTGAGTCACAGCATAAAGCGAGATGGCGGCCGCATTGGAGACATTCAGGCTCTTGATGGCGCCGGGCATGTCGAGCCGACCGATGGCGTCGCAGCAGTCCCGGGTCCTCTGCCGCAGGCCCTTGCCCTCCGATCCCAGGACCAGAACCACGGGCAGCCTGAGCTGCAGCTCGTCGAGATTGGCATCCCCCGTCGAATCCAGGCCGATTCGCTGGAAGCCGCGCTCGCCCAGGGCGATGAGCGCATCCGCAAGGTTGCGGACGATCATGAAAGGCACGTGCTCGAGCCCTCCAGAGGCGGACTTGGCCAGCACCCCCGTGGCCGCCGGGCTGTGGCGGGCCGTGGTGATGATGGCCTCCACCCCGAATGCCGCCGCCGTGCGGACGATGGCGCCCACATTGTGGGGATCGGTGATCTGATCAAGCGCCAGGACAACGCGCTCTCCGCTCAGGGTGTCGGGGGTTGGGGAGGGCAGGGGATCGGCTTCGAGATAGAGGCCCTGATGGACCGCGTCCGGCTCCAGGAGCCGGTTGATCTCGTCCGGCCGGACGATCTCGGGCTCGACCGGCAGAGGCGAGCCCAGCTCCTCGTTGAGGCGCCGAGCCGAGTTTTCCGTGGCCAGGAGGCGGCGAATCGCCCGGTTTCCGTTGCGGAGCGCCTCCGCGACCGGGTGCCAGCCGTAGAGAACCGTCATGTCGATGTCGGACGGCGGGCGGCGGGACTGACCCTCTCGGCGGCCCGGCTTCCCGTGCGGGCGCTGGAACCGGGGCTTGCGGGAATGGAAGGGGCGCTCGCTCATGTCGTTCTGTCTCGTCTGTTGATAACCGGCCCATAGCACAGGGGGGACGCGTTCACGACTCATGCCTTTCATCTCATGACATTCATCGCGCTTTGAGGTTGACACCGGCCATGCGTCTCACCATAACGGCGCCACGGAGCGCTCGGCCCCTGGTCAGGCGCTCTCGACGGCCTCGGCGCGATGCGTTCGGATTGGTCTTTAGGGGGAATGTCCCGAGCGGCAAAGGGGGCGGACTGTAAATCCGCTGGCTATGCCTTCGTAGGTTCGAGTCCTACTTCCCCCACCATCCCGACCGGCAGAGCATGCGGGTGTAGCTCAATGGTAGAGCAGCAGCCTTCCAAGCTGAATACGAGGGTTCGATTCCCTTCACCCGCTCCACTCCCCACCCCTGAAGCCACCTCCTGTTTCATCAAGAAAAACAAACACATGAGAGCCGTCATCACGCCCTCCAGGTGATTCGTTATAGCGTCAATATGCGCTGTTCTGGGCAGCTGCGTCTCCGTTCCGTCCCATGGCCTGAGCAGCGACGATCTCCAAAGATATCGGATCGTCGATGTCACCGTAGAAGGCGCCGAGCTCATCCGCTCATGGCCCGTCGAGGAGGAGACATTCCTAAAAACTGGGGCCGTGA
>DASQTM010000238.1:0-6643 GCA_035641875.1 Microvirga sp.
CCTCACCCGCCCCGGCCACGTGAAGCTGAGCTTCTGGGTGTCGACGCTCGACGGTTAGGCGCCTCCTGCCTTCTTGACCCCTCGGAAGATCGCCCCTACCCAACGCCGCAGCTTCCCGCGAGGACACGACTTGAGCGCCGCTCCTTCCCGTTCCCCTCTCGCCCACCCGCGCGACGGTGATCTACGCGGCCGAGCCGGTGTGGGCGGGAATCGTCGGCCGTGTCTTCGGCGAGCTCCTACCGGCGGCGGCGCTTATCGGCGCGGGCCTGATCGTCGCCGGGGTGGTGGTCAGCGAGATGAAGCCGCCCCGCTGGCTGAAGGTTCGGGAATCGGCAAGGGCCTGAGTCACACCTCCCGCTCCACCACGAAGCGTACGGCCTCACGCAAGGTTTGCGCCTCGGCTCCAAAGCCTTCGAGCGCGGCATCCGCTCGGTCTATGAGCTGGCGGCACTCGCGCTTTGCGCCTTCGAGCCCCAGTAGGTCGACCAAGGTGGCCTTGCCCTTATCCTGGTCCTTGCCCGTGCGCTTGCCCAGGGCCTCCGCCGAGGATTCCCGGTCGAGGATGTCGTCCGCCACCTGGAACGCCGCGCCGAGCGCGCGCCCATAGTCCACGAGGCTCTGCCGCGCGTCTGGATCGGCCCGGCCCAGGATCGCGCCCGCCTCCACCGAGAAGGTGAGGATGGCGCCCGTCTTCATCATCTGAAGCAATCGGATCTCCGCCTCGGCGAGCTTTGCTTCGCCGTAGCGCCCCTCGGCCGCAAGATCGAGCATCTGTCCGCCGACCATGCCGCCCAGTCCTGAGGCGCGGGCAAGGCCCAGCACGAGGTCGGACCGGAGGGCGGGATCGGCATCGGTCGCAGGATCGGCCAAGACCTCGAAGGCCAGGGTCTGGAGGGCGTCGCCCGCCAGGATGGCGGTCGCTTCGTCATAGGCCTTGTGCACCGTCGGACGCCCCCGGCGCAGGTCGTCGTCGTCCATGGAGGGCAGATCGTCATGGACCAGGGAATAGCAGTGCAGAAGCTCCACGGCGCATCCCGCCCTCAGGGGCCCCTGCCCCTCCCGGCCCAGGAGGCGGGCCGCCTCGATGGTGAGGAACGGCCGCAGGCGCTTGCCGCCGCCTAGGGCCGCATGCCGCATGGCGGCCATGAGGCGGGCCGGGCGGGCCACCTCGCCGGGGCGGGCATTGTCTGATAGCAAGGCTTCGAGGGTTGCCTCGACATGTCCTGCGGTCCCGTTGAGCCGGGTCGTGAAAGAGTTGGTGGATGGCGTCATGATGAGCCTGGATTCGGGTGGTGCGACAGCCCCGTCCGAGGAGAACGTTGCCGAGAAATCCGGGCCGAAATGGACGCTGCGATCGGGGCGGCCGCGCAAGCCGCTCACGCTGGGCCGTATTCTCCGCCGCTTCGTTCAACTCGGCCTGACTCTCATCCTCTTATGGGTCGCGGCGGTCTTTTGGCTAGGGCTTTTGTACTGGGCCGTGCCCCCCGTCTCCACCCTGATGCTCGGCCGCTGGATGACCCTCCAGCCGGTGACGCGCGATTACGTGAGCCTCGACAGCATCTCGCCCTCCCTTCCCCTGGCGGTCATGGCCGCGGAGGACAGCCGCTTCTGCGACCATCACGGGGTGGATTGGGGCGCCCTGCGGGAGGTGGTGGAAGACGCCGACGAGGACGGGCCGGCCCGGGGAGCCTCGACCATTCCCATGCAGGCGGCCAAGAACCTCTTTCTCTGGCCGAGCCGCTCCTACATTCGCAAAGGCCTGGAGATTCCGGTCGCCCTCTACCTCGACCTGATCTGGCCCAAGCGCCGGATGATGGAGATCTACCTCAACATGGCCGAATGGGGCGAAGGGGTGTTCGGGGCGGAAGCCGCCGCGCAGAAATATTTCAGGAAATCCGCCAGGAACCTCACCCGCATGGAGGCGGCGCTGCTGGCCAAGGCCCTGCCCAATCCCCTCGCGCGCAATCCCGGCCGTCCCACCGCCCGCCACCGGGCCCTGGCGGGCCAGCTTGTGGCCCGCATGGGAGGGGCCGCGCCCTTCAGCGAGTGCCTGAAACCCCAAGGATAAAACAGGGGACTAGATATTTGCCCGAATACCTTGTATGAGGCGCAACCTCATCAAGATTGAGATGTGAGCGTTCCCCGGTTGAGCGGGCGCTCCGCTATTTACCGGAGACGAGAAATGGCCGTTCCTAAGAGAAAAACGTCGCCTTCGCGGCGCGGCATGCGTCGCTCCGCCGATGCCTTGAAGGCCCCGACCTACATCGAGGACAAGGATTCCGGCGAGCTTCGCCGCCCTCACCACGTCGACCTGAAGACCGGCATGTACCGGGGCCGTCAGGTTCTCAAGGTGAAGTCGGACGCTTGAAAAAGCCCCGCATGCGACAGCAAGAACCGGCGCCTGAGGCGCCGGTTTTTTTATGCCTCAGCCTCCCCGCGTCCGTGCATTCGATTTCGGCGCGAGAGGCGGCCTCGGTAAATCGCATCCCGCTCTAGAAAACCCGGCCAGAGCCCGGATTTCCTTGCGATTTTTACAGTTCGTTAAGCCTGAACGCCGATCCTGCGGGCATTCCTTTTTTGGGGTTGCAGACCGGGCGGCGAACCTTCATCGCCCCCTTTCCCGCGCCCGACATGTTTTGCAGGGTTTGCGTATCATGGCGACGAAGCGGCACGGCCGGGCGGGGATTTTCAAAGGCGCATCCCGCACGCCCAGCAAGCGCCAGACCCCAAAGCCCTCCCGCTCGACGCTGGCTCCCCTTGCGGGCGTCACCTATGCCTGGGACCTGACCTCGGACGCCCTCGCCTGGGGACCCGGCGCCGCCGAGACCCTTGGGCTCTCATTTGACGACCTTCCCCGGACAGGGCGGGCCTTCGCCCGGCTGATCGAGCCGGGAATCGGGCCCTCCAGCCCCGAGGCAATCGCCGCGGGCCAGGGCGCGGCGGGCGCCTACGAGACCCGCTACGCCCTGCGGTTCGGGCCCGACCGGGTGGTTATGGTGCAGGATACGGGCCGCTGGCGCTCGGACGCCAGAGGCCGTCCCGCCTTCGCCCGCGGCTACCTGCGCATGGACCTGGCCTCGAGCACGGGGGACCTTCTGCCGGCCCTTATCAGGGCGCGCTCCGACCTGCTTATCGCCCTCCAGAACGGCATCAACCACGCCCTGGCCTACTCGCAGACCTGCACCCTCATCGTCGGGTCCTTGGGGGACGGCGTGGACAGCATGGCGGAGGTCGGCCGGATGCTTCGCCCCATGATGCGCCGCCACGATCACTTCGCGGCGCTTGGCCCGAACCGCTTTGCCCTGACCCTGACCTGCTGCCCGGCATTGGAGGCGAGGAGCGCCATGAGACGCCTCGCTGAGCTTGTGAAGGCTCATCCGGCCCATTCCGCCCTTCGCCTCGGGGCCGCCTGCTCGCCGGACCACACGTTTCAGGCGGTCAAGCTGCTCCGCTTCGCCGAGGGGGCTCTGGGCGCCGCCATCGCGGCCGGTGAGGCGGCCGGGCTCTACGCGTTCGGCCATGCGGCCAAACCTGCGTCGATTGAGGCTCCCTTCGACCCTATCGCCGCCCTCAACGACCGGACCCTTGTGCTGGCCTGCCGGCCCATCGCCGACGCACAGACCCGCGCTCCGGCCCTGACCCAGGCCTGCGCCTCCCTGGCGGCGCCGGACGGGCGCCTTCTCCCGCTCGGCCCCGTTCCTCATCTGGCTGAGGCCAACCTCGCCCTCCTGGTCGACGGGCGCATGCTGGAGCTGGCGGCGGATCATCTGGTCCAGCGCCCCGGCGAGCGCCTGCTGCTGCCCGTCTCTCCGGCAACCCTGAAGGATCCCGAATGGCTGCCCATGCTGGCGGCCCATCTCGGGGCTCGTCCCGGCATCGAATCGCGGCTCATCGTCGACATCCACGAGGCCGCCCTTGCGGAAGCGGCCACCCGGGGCCGCCTCAACGCCATGAAGGCTTTGGGCGCCGGCACGGCCCTGTCGGGCTTCGGAAACGGCTACGCGTCCCTGGCGCATCTCGGGACCCTGCCGATCGATCTTCTCAAGATCGACGGCGTGTTCATCCAGACGCTCAAGCGCTCGACCGACGACCGTCTTTTCGTCAGGACCCTGATCGACAGGGCCCACCATTTCGGCATCGCGGTTGCGGCCGAATGGGTGGACGACGAGGCCGCGGCCCGGCTGCTGGCCGCCTGGGGCGTCGATTACGTTGAGGGCGCGCCCTTCGGCGAGCCCGAGCCTGACGCGGGCCCGCGCCTGAACCCTACTTGCTGGCCAGCTTGTCGAGCTTGGCCTGCATCTCCGCCATCTGGCGCCTGAGGGTGTCGAGATCGCCCGTCTCGCCCGCTTGATCTTCCGGCTTCTTGCCGTCGGTTATTCCGGCCAGGGTTTGGGGAAAGGGCGAGAACATGCGCATGGCCTCGGTGAAGAAGCTCATGTTCTTGCGCACCTGCTCCTCCATGGCCTGGAAGGCGGAGGGCCCGAAGGCGCTGGCCATCTGGTCCCGCAGCTTCTGCTGCTCCTGGGACAGGTTGTTCATGGAGAATTCGAGATAGCTCGGCACCAGGGCCTGCATGCTGTCGCCGTAGAAGCGGATCAGCTGGCGCAGCACCGTGACGGGGAGAAGGTTCTGCCCCTCCTTGTTCTCCTGCTCGAAGATGATCTGGGTCAGGACCGAGCGGGTGATGTCCTCGCCCGACTTGGCGTCGTAGACGAGAAAATCCTCACCCTCCCGGACCATCTTGGCCAAGTCCTCCAGGGTCACGTAGGTCGATGTGCCGGTGTGATAGAGGCGGCGGTTGGCATATTTCTTGATGACAGTCGGCTGTTTGTCCGTCGCCATATTGCGATCTGGTACCTCGATGATCTTGCACGACTTCAGGGCGCGCGGGCGTCGCCCATCCCCGGTCATGAGCCTTAACAGATGATCTCAGATTATAGGCTTCCCCCGCCCGGTCAAAGCCCTAAAGTATCAGCAGTCGGATTGATCAACCCTCGACCATAGTGTGCTTGACTTCCCCGGATCGCAGGCTTTGATCGAACAATCAGCATTTTGCCTCAAGGTTGAGCATACCAGCACAGGAGATCGGAATGGCCCGAGACAGCATCGTCATCGTCGGCGCCGCGCGCACCGCCGTCGGTTCCTTCAACGGCGCTTTCGCCAATACCCCTGCCCACGATCTGGGTGCGGCCGCCATCAAGGCGGCCCTCGGGCGCGCCAAGGTTGATGGCTCGGAAGTGGACGAGGTGATCCTCGGGCAGATCCTCACGGCGGGCCAGGGCCAGAACCCGGCCCGGCAGGCGGCCATGAACGCGGGCGTTCCGCAGGAAAAGACCGCCTGGGCGCTCAACCAGCTCTGCGGCTCGGGCCTTCGCACCGTCGCCATCGGCATGCAGCAGATCGCCAACGGCGACGCCAGCATCATCGTGGCCGGCGGCCAGGAATCCATGTCGCTTGCCCCCCATGCCGCCCATATGCGCAACGGCACCAAGATGGGCGACTTCAAGCTGGTGGACACCATGCTGAAGGACGGCCTCATGGACGCCTTCAACGGCTATCACATGGGCAACACCGCCGAGAACGTGGCCCAGCGCTGGCAACTGACCCGCGAGGAGCAGGACCAGTTCGCCACCGCCTCCCAGAACAAGGCGGAAGCCGCCCAGAAGGAAGGACGCTTCAAGGATGAAATCGCGCCCTTCACGATCTCGACCCGCAAGGGCGACGTGGTGGTCGATCAGGACGAGTACATCCGCGCCGGAACCACCATCGAGGCTCTCGGCAAGCTGAGGCCCGCCTTCTCGAAGGACGGCACGGTGACGGCCGGCAACGCCTCGGGCATCAATGACGGCGCGGCCGCCATGGTGCTGATGACGGAGGCGGAAGCCGAGCGCCGGGGCCTGACGCCGCTTGCCCGCATCGCCTCCTGGGCCACCGCGGGCGTCGATCCCGCCATCATGGGAACGGGCCCGATCCCCGCGTCCCGCAAGGCCCTGGAGAAGGCCGGCTGGAAGGTGCAGGACCTCGACCTCGTCGAGGCGAACGAGGCCTTCGCGGCCCAGGCGCTCGCGGTCAACAAGGACATGGGCTGGGATCCGTCCATCGTGAACGTCAACGGCGGCGCCATCGCTATCGGCCATCCCATCGGCGCCTCGGGCGGACGCGTTCTCGTCACGCTGCTGCACGAAATGGGCCGCCGCAACGCCAAGAAGGGCTTGGCGACCCTGTGCATCGGCGGCGGCATGGGCGTCGCCATGTGTCTCGAGCGCTGAGACAGCAAAGGCGAGCGGTGAAGGGGGCGGAAATTACGATGCCTCCCCCTTTCAGGCTCCGCCACACGTCCTAAGCTATCATTGAGCCGGCCCAAAGATCAGACCGGCTCGAATCAAAAGGATCCATCAGAGATCCGCATCCAAGCAGCTCGAGGAAGGAAACAGATATGGCGCGCGTCGCATTGGTCACCGGAGGCACCCGCGGCATCGGAGCCGCGATCTCGATGGCCCTAAAGGAAGCTGGCTACTCGGTTGCGGCCAATTACGGCGGCAATGACGAGGCCGCCAACGCGTTCAAGGCCGAAACCGGCATTCCGGTCTTCAAGTTCGACGTCTCGGATGCTGCTGCCTGCGAAGCGGGCATCAAGACGATC
>DASQTM010000239.1:0-7115 GCA_035641875.1 Microvirga sp.
AGCGCGCGGGCCCGGACGACCTGCTGCCGGCCATCGCCAAACATCGCGCCACGGTCTGCTTCACCGCGCCGACCGCCTACCGGGCCATGCTGCCGAAACTGAAGGATTTCGATATTTCGTCCCTGAGAAAATGCGTGTCGGCGGGCGAGACGCTGCCGACCCCGACCTGGCACGCCTGGCATGAGGCGACCGGGATCAAGATCATCGACGGCATCGGCTCAACCGAGATGCTGCACATCTTCATCGCCGCCCGGGAGGACGAGATCCGCCCCGGCTCCACCGGCAAGCCCGTGCCAGGCTACGAGGCCCGGGTGGTGGACGAGGAGGGCCGCACCCTTCCTCCCGGCAGCATCGGCCGCCTCGCCGTGCGCGGACCCACCGGATGCCGCTACCTCGCCGACGAGCGCCAGCGCAAATACGTGCAGGATGGCTGGAACGTCACCGGCGACACCTATGTGATGGATGAGGACGGGTATTTCTGGTATCAGGCGCGCTCCGACGACATGATCATCTCGTCCGGCTACAACATCGCCGGACCAGAGGTGGAGGCCGCGCTCCTGACCCATCCGGCGGTGGCGGAATGCGGCGTGGTCGGAGCCCCCGACGCTGATCGCGGCATGGTGGTCAAGGCCTATGTGGTGCTGCACCCCGACCATGCCCCGGGCCCCGATCTGACGAAGGCGCTCCAGGACCACGTGAAGGCGGAAATCGCGCCTTACAAATATCCGCGGCTGATCGAATTCGTGGAGGCCCTGCCGCGCACCCAGACGGGTAAGCTCCAACGCTTCGAGCTGCGCCGCATCGCGCAGGAGGCTCCGAGGCAGGAGGCGGTGAGCGTATGAGATCGGGAGGCGGCAGAAATCCTCTCCCTCATCCTGAGGAGCAGACGAAGTCTGCGTCTCGAAGGATGATCCAAGGCGTGAGGGAAACGCGACGCATCCCCTCTCCCGGGTGGGAGAGGGGCAGGGGTGAGGGTAGGACGGTTCAAGGTAAAGCGCTCACGCTTCCGCTCACAACCATCAGTGCCTTGTATGGGAGAGGGCCTTCCCTCACCCCTACCCCTCTCCCGTACGGGAGAGGGGGATCGGTCGCGTTTCCGGTGCTCTCTGGAGCCTCCTTCGAGACGCCGCTGCGCGGCTCCTCAGGATGAGGGGAGAGGGTGTCGGAAGGCGACTCCCGACGAAGTCTCCCTCTGGAGTTGATCGAAACTTGTTTTAAGCTTAAAATAAATTCACCAAGCCTCTCGGATAGGGTTCTCATGAAAACGGCGATCATCGGCGGCGGCCCGGCGGGACTCTACTTCGCCATCCTGCTCAAGAAGCTGAAGCCCGAGGCGGACATCACGGTCTATGAGCGCAACCGCGCCGACGAGACCTTTGGGTTCGGCGTCGTGTTCTCCGACGCGACCCTGGACAATTTCGAGAAATACGACCCGCCGAGCTACCAGAGGATCACCCGCGAATTCGCCTATTGGGACGACATCGCGGTCCATTTCCGGGGCACGGAGCACCGGATCGGCGGCAACGGCTTCTGCGGCTGCTCGCGCCGCACCCTGCTGGTGATCCTGCAGGACCGGGCGGCGGAGCTCGGCGTCTCCCTGCGCTACGGCAGCGACGTGGACGACGAGAGCCTGTTCGACGACGCGGACCTCGTGGTCGTGGCCGACGGGATCAACAGCCGCTTCCGCGACCGCTATGCGGAGCATTTCCAGCCGGAGGTGGACCTGCGGCCCAACAAGTTCGCCTGGATGGGCTCGACCCGGCCGCTGGACGCCTTCACGTTCATCTTCCAGGACACGGAGTGGGGGCCCTTCATCGCCCATGCCTACCAGTACGAGGCCAACCGCTCGACCTGGGTGTTCGAGACCGATCCCGAGACCTTCGAGCGGGCGGGGCTGGCCGAGAAGACCGAGGAGGAATCCGCCGCCCTAATGGAGCGGATCTTCGGCTGGTTCCTCGGCGGCGACCGGGTGCTCACCAACCGCTCTATCTGGCGCAACTTCCCGATGATCCGCAACAAGCGCTGGGTGATGGGCAACAAGGTGCTGCTGGGGGACGCCAAGGGCTCGGCCCATTTCTCCATCGGTTCGGGCACCAAGCTCGCCATGGAAGACGCCATCGCCCTCTACGAGGCCATCCGCCGGGACGGCACGGTGGAAGGGGCCCTGTCGCTCTACGAGACCGGACGGCGCGAGGAGGTGGAGAAGACCCAGCACGCCGCCGACGTGTCCCTCGTCTGGTTCGAGCATGTGGCGCGGTTCTGGAATTTCGACCCGGTCCAGTTCGCCTTCGGGGTGATGACCCGGGCCAAGGCCATCACCTATGACAACTTGCGCCTGCGCGCGCCCGACTTCGTCGCCGCCGTCGACCGCACCTTCGCCAGGCAGGTGCGCGACAGCGGCTTCGACGTGTCCGTGGAGGAGCCCAACGCCCCCATGTTCCAGCCCTTCCGGCTGCGCGAGATGGTGGTGCCGAACCGGGTGGTGGTGTCGCCCATGGACATGTATTCGGCCAGGGACGGCGTTCCGACGGACTGGCACATGGTCCATTACGGCTCCCGCGCCACGGGTGGCGCGGGGCTGATCTTCACCGAGATGACCTGCATCTCGCCGGAAAGCCGCATCACGCTGGGATGCACGGGCCTATGGAACGACGAGCAGGAGGTAGCCTGGACCCGAATCGTCGATTTCGTCCATGCGAACTCGGCCGCGAGGTTCTGCCTGCAGCTGGGACATTCCGGCCGCAAGGGCGCCACCAAGCTCATGTGGGAGGGCATCGACCGGCCCCTGGAGGAGGGCGCCTGGGAGGTCTGCTCCGCCTCGCCCATCCCGTATTTCCCCGACAGCCCCGTGCCGCGCGAGGCGACCCGCGCCGACATGGACATCATCAAGGGGCAGTTCGTGGACGCGGCCCTGCGCGGCGACCGGGCGGGGTTCGACATGCTCGAACTGCATTGCGCCCACGGCTACCTGCTCGCGAGCTTCATCTCGCCGCTCACCAACCGCCGCACGGACCAATACGGTGGCTCCCTGGACAACCGCCTGCGCTTCCCGCTGGAGGTGTTCGACGCCATGCGCGAGGTGTGGCCCGCGGAGAAACCCATGTCGGTGCGCATCTCCGCCACCGACTGGGCCGAGGGCGGCGTCACGGGGGACGAGGCCGTTGAGGTGGCCCGCGCCTTTGCCCGGCATGGCGTCGATCTCGTGGACGTGTCCACGGGCCAGACCGTGCGCGAGGCGCGGCCGATCTACGGACGCATGTTCCAGACGCCGTTCTCCGATCAGGTGCGCAACGAGGCGCAGGTGGCCACCATGTGCGTGGGCAACATCACCACGGCGGATCAGGTCAACACGATCCTCGCGGCCGGACGCGCCGATCTCGTGGCGCTCGGGCGGCCGCATCTGGTCGATCCGTTCTTCACCATGAAGGCCGCGGCCTGGTACGGCGCGAAAGACATCCATTGCCCGCCGCCCTATCTCGCGGGCAAGGACCAGATCTTCCGCAACTCCGTTCGCGACCGGCAGGATCTCGAAGACCTCAAGGTCAAGGCGAAGCCCAAGACCCGGGCTGAACTGAAGATGGAGGCCTGCGAGAAACCTCTCGCGGCGGAATGACATGAGCGCAACAGGTCTCAAAGGCCGGCACGCGGTGGTGACGGGCGGTGGCCGCGGCATCGGCCGCGCCATCGCGGCGGCGCTCGTGGGAGCCGGCGCGACCGTGACGGTGATCGGCCGCGGGCGCGAGGCGCTCGATCAAGCCGTGGCCGAAGGTGATGCCCATGGCGCCGCTGTTGCCGACGTGACGGATCGCGAGAGCGTGAACGCTGCCGTTCAGGAGGCCGTGGCGCGCTTCGGCGCGGTCGATCTGCTGATCGCCAATGCGGGCGCGGCCGCGTCCGCTCCGTTCATGAAATCCGGCCCCGAGGTCTTCCGGCAGATGCTCGACGTCAACCTCATGGGCGTCGCCAATGCCGCGCAGGCGGTGCTGGGGCCCATGAGCGAGCGCGGCTTCGGTCGCATCGTTGCCGTCGCGTCCACGGCGGGGCTCAAGGGATATCCTTATGTGAGCGCCTATTGCGCCGCCAAGCACGCGGTGATCGGCCTCGTGCGCGCGCTCGCCCTTGAGACGGCGAAGACCGGCGTCACGGTGAATGCGGTCTGCCCCGGCTTCACGGACACGGACCTCGTCGCCGGGAGCCTGGAGCGCATCATGGCCAAGACCGGCCGCTCCCGCGAGGAGGCCTTGAACGAGTTCGTGAAGCACAATCCGCAGGGGCGGCTGATCGATCCCGCCGAGGTGGCGGAGGCGGTGCTGTGGCTCTGCGGCGAGGGCGCGCGCTCCGTGACGGGGCAGGCCATCGTGGTGGCCGGGGGAGAACTGTGATGGACGACCAGCCGATTCCCCTCGACGCCGAGACGAAGGCCGTGGAGCAGCCGGAGGATCACCGGGACGAGCTGCGTCTCTGGCTCCGGCTACTCACCTGCTCCACCCTCATCGAGGGCGAGGTGCGCCGCCGCCTGCGCGAGAGCTTCGACGTGACGCTGCCCCGCTTCGACCTGATGGCGCAGCTCGACAAGGCTCCGGACGGCATGACCCTGTCGGACCTGTCGAAGCGCATGATGGTGTCGAACGGCAACCTCACCGGCCTCGTGGAGCGGCTCGCCGCATCGGGGCATCTCGACCGCCAGGTTTCGAGAACCGACCGCCGGGCGCAGGTGATCCGCCTCACGGCTGCCGGCCGCGCGGAGTTTCGCGCCATGGCGGCCGAGCACGAGGGCTGGATCGCCGAGCTGTTCAGCGATCTCAGCCGCAAGGAGCAGGCGGATCTCATGCGCCTTCTCGCCAAGACCAAGCTGTCCGCCCGTCGCGCCATCGCGGGAGAAACCCAGTGACGCAATTCGCAAATCCGGTCACCCTGCCGCTTTCAGGCTATGTGCCCAAGCACTTCCTCCTGTCGGTCGACGGCCCCGTCGCGACCGTGACTCTCAACCGTCCGGACAAGAAGAATCCGCTCACCTTCGAGAGCTATCGCGAGCTGACGGATTTCTTCCACGCCTGCGCCCGGGACGAGGAGGTGAAAGCCATCGTGGTGACGGGCGCAGGCGGAAACTTCTCGTCCGGCGGCGACGTGTTCGAAATCATCGGCCCCCTGGTCGAGATGGACACCAAGGGCCTCACCGCCTTCACGCGCATGACCGGCGAACTGGTGAAGGCCATGCGCGCCGCGCCGCAGCCGATCATCGGGGCGGTGGAGGGCATCTGCGCGGGCGCCGGGGCCATCGTGGCCATGGCGTCCGACCTGCGCCTCGCGGCCCCCGGCGCAAGGGTGGCGTTCCTGTTCAACAAGGTGGGGCTCGCCGGCTGCGACATGGGCGCCTGCGCCATCCTTCCCCGCATCGTCGGGCAGGGCCGCGCCTCGGAGCTGCTTTACACCGGCCGGTTCATGAGCGCCGAGGAGGGGGAGCGCTGGGGCTTCTTCAGCCGCCTCGTCGATGCGGCGGAGCTGCGCAGCGAGGCGCAGGCGCTTGCACGCATGATCGGCACGGGGCCCACCTACGCCAACACCATGACGAAGCGCATGCTCGCCATGGAATGGGCCATGTCGGTGGAAGAGGCCATCGAGGCCGAGGCCGTGGCGCAGGCCCTGTGCATGACCACGGAGGATTTCGCCCGCGCCTATCGGGCTTTCGCCGCCAAGGAAAAGCCGGTATTCCGGGGAGATTGACATGATCGATGCAAGCTTCCTCGCCTGGCCCTTCTTCGACGACCGCCACCGGCAATTCGCCCGCGACCTGACCGCATGGGCGGAGCGGGAGATCCACCCCCTCGTGGATCATCACGACGTGGACGCCTCCTGCCGCCGGCTCGTGCGGCGGCTGGGGGAGGCCGGATGGCTCCGGGCCGCCGTGCCCCAGGCCTATGGCGGGCTTTACCCGGGCTTCGACGTTCGCACCCTGTGCCTTGCCCGCGAAACCCTGGCCTACCAGGACGGGTTGGCGGATTTCGCCTTCGCCATGCAGGGGCTGGGCACCGGCCCGGTCACCCTGTTCGGCTCGGACGCCCTGAAGCAGCGCTACCTTGCCCCGGTCGCCCGCGGCGAGGCGCTCGCCGCCTTTGCGCTCTCCGAGCCGGAAGCCGGATCGGACGTGGCCGCCATGAGCACGACTGCGACCCCGGACGGGCCGGATCACGTGCGGATCGACGGGATGAAGACCTGGATCTCCAATGGCGGCATCGCCGATCACTACGTGGTCTTCGCCCGCTCGGGCGAGGCTCCCGGCGCGCGGGGCCTGTCCGCCTACATGGTGGATGCGGACACCCCGAGCCTCACCATCGAGAACCGCATCGACGTGATCGCGCCCCATCCCCTCGCCACCTTGCGCTTCGACGCCTGCCGGGTGCCCCTGTCGCACCGGATCGGCGGGGCGGGCGAAGGCTTCAAGGTCGCCATGGCGACCCTCGACGTGTTCCGCTCCACCGTGGGAGCGGCCGCCCTCGGCTTCGCCCGCCGCGCCCTGGACGAGGCCCTGCTGCACGCCTCCTCCCGCAGGCTCTTCGGCGCGCCGCTCTCGGACCTTCAAATGACCCAAGGGGCTCTCGCCGACATGGCGACCGGCGTCGATGCTGCGGCGCTCCTCGTCTATCGCTCCGCCTGGACCAAGGACCAGGGGGCCGCGCGGGTCACTCGCGAGGCCGCCATGGCCAAGATGCAGGCGACCGAGGCCGCGCAGTCAGTGATCGACAAGGCGGTGCAGATCTTCGGGGGCCTCGGCGTCACCAAGGGCGTGAAGGTCGAAGAGCTTTACCGGGAGATCCGCGCCTTGCGCATCTACGAGGGCGCGACCGAGGTGCAGAAGATCGTGATCGCGCGCGAGCTTGTGAAGATGGTGGAAACGCAACGTCCGGGAGAACGCCAGTGACAAGGGCCGCAGACATCTTGGATCCCCTCTCCGGTTCCGGCCCGGAGGCGCTCCACCCCAAGCATTGGCCTGTTCCGAAAGGCTACGCCAACGGCATGATCGGGCAGGGACGGATCCTCGTGACCGGCGGCATCGTCGGCTGGGACGAAACGGGCTCCTTCGCCGAGGGCTTCGTCGGGCAGGCGCGCCAAACCTT
>DASQTM010000240.1:0-3131 GCA_035641875.1 Microvirga sp.
GACCTCGACCGCATCATGGAGATCGAGCCCGATTTCCTGGAGGAGGGCCATCACCACCATCACGACGAGGACATGCAGTCGGTCGCCGTGCACCTCGACGGCGAGGTCGATCCGGAGAAGTTCATGCCCTGGATCTCGAACTTGACCCAGGTGGAAGGGCCCAACATCCTGCGCTGCAAGGGCATCGTGGCCTTCCCGAACGAACCGAAGCGCTTCGTCTTCCAAGGCGTCCACATGATCCTCGATGGGGATGTGCAGGGCGAGTGGAAGCCGGACGAGAAGCACACCTCCAAGGTGGTCTTCATTGGCCGCGACCTAAACGAGACGGCGATCCGGGAAGGTTTTCGGGCCTGCGCGGCGTAAGCGCTCTTCCCTCCCCCTCGCGGGGGAACACGCCGTGCCCCACGGCTCGCCCCGGATGACGGGAACCCTATGAGTTATGCTATCGCTCCCCTGAAGGGATCGCCTCGATGACAGCTGGAACCGCTCTGTCTCTCACCCAAAGCGTCACGTCCTTCGACGCAGGCGCGCATGTCACGGCTCTCGGCTGGCTCAAGGGCGCGGCCGCCTTCGGGCTCGGCGACGGCGGCGTGGTGCTGGCGAAGGATGGGGAGACCCATCGGGTCGAGGCTCACCCGGATGCCGGGGTTCTGGTAGGAGCAAGCGACGGCGAGCGCTTCGTGACCGGGGGCGATGACGGCCGGGTCGCCGTGACCGGCCAGGACGGCTCCACCCAGACGCTCGCGGAAACCAAGGGAGCGTGGATCGATTCGCTCGCCCTCAGCCCTAGCGGCGCTTTCGCCTATGGCGCGGGCAAGCGGGTGATCGCCCGCGACGACCGGGGTCGGGAAAAGACCCTGGAGGTGCCCTCCACCGCCCGCGGCCTCGCCTTTGCGCCCAAGGGCTACCGCCTCGCCATCTCCCACTACAACGGCGCGACCCTGTGGTTTCCCAACGTGGAGGCCAAGCCGGAACTGTTGGAATGGAAGGGCTCGCACCTGGACGTCATCTGGTCGCCGGATGCGCGCTTCGTGGTGACCTCCATGCAGGAGAACGCCCTCCACGGCTGGCGGCTCATTCCCGACAAGGGACACATGCGCATGAGCGGCTACCCGTCCAAGACGCGCTCCTTCGCCTGGTCGCATGACGGCAAGTGGCTCGCTACCTCCGGCGCGGAAGCGGCCATCATCTGGCCCTTCGAGTCCAAGGAAGGCCCCATGGGCAAGCAGCCGCGGGAATGCGGCGTGCGCCCGGCCAAGGTGAGCCGGGTGGCGTTCCATCCCAACACCTATGTGCTGGCGGTGGGCTACGAGGATGGCTGCATCCTGCTCATTCGGCTTGCCGACGCCTCCGAACTCCTGGTTCGCCCCGCCGTCAAGGGCAGCGGCGTCACCGCGCTCGCCTGGGACAAGGGCGGCAGGCGCCTGGCCTTCGGCTGCGAGGACGGGCAGGCCGGCCTCCTGACTCTGCCCACATGAGGTCCCCCCTGACCCTGTTCGGCGCTTTCCTGAGAGGGTCCTTCGGCCTGCCGAAGCCCGACAGGCAGGCCGTCGAGCGCGTCAAGGATCTGGCCCGCCGGGCGCTCCAGGTTCCAGCGGAGACGGCCTTCGCGGTCAACGAGATCGCCTGCAACGACCCCGCCTGCCCCGGCATCGAGACGGTCATCCTCGTCATGGAGCCCGGCCGGAAAACCCGCGCCCTGAAGGTGGCCAAGCCCCTGGACGAGGTGACGGAACAAGACATTCGCGACGCGCTTGACCGGTGAGGAGGTCGAGCCTTGCCACGGATCCTTCGCATCGTCGCCTTCGGGCTTGGCCTCCTGGGCGGCGGCGTCGCCTCCCAGGGCCCTGAATACGCTCAGCAGTACCGCCAGCGCCTCGGCGGCGCGATCGACGAACTGAGGCGCGTGGTCGAGCGCTTCGACCAGGATTCCCGCGCCAACGGCGAAACCCGGGACGGCGCCATCACCCGGCTGCGCGGCAATGCGGATGATCTCGCCAGCCGCCAGGGCACCGCGATGCAGGGCAATGTGGAGCGTCTGGGCCGGCTCGAAACCCACCAGCAGGCGATGCGGCAGGCAGGATCGTTCTCGCGGGTCGCCCTTATGGTGCGCGAGGGCGACACGGACATCATGGAAGCCGCCTATCGCAGCTTCGAGCCCGCCGTGCCGGTCACCCAGGAAGGCTTCCTGTCGGCCCTGGCCGGCTTTATCGCCGTCTGGGGCGGGCTCCTCCTGCTGGGGGGCTTCATCCGCAGCCTGAGGCGGCCCCGCCGACGCGACGCGGTTCAGGCCCCACGCTCGGGCCTGCCCGACAGCACCACGTAGAACCCGATCCCATCCTGCGAGGGCAGGGTCTGGAGACGGTCGATCCAGCCCCGCTTCTTGGCCTCCAGCAGCGCCTTGCCCACCGGCTGGAACAGGGTCTCTCCCCCGCCCTCCGGCGGCGGATCGAGGCGGATCGCCACGGTTTTTCCTTGTGCGAAGCGGCTGCGCTCCAGCATGTCCTGGATCGAGAGAGCCGCCTGTTCGCGGGACGCGCCGCGCAGATCGAGCACCGACTCCGCGTCCACGACTCCAAGGGAGCCGAGGAGCTTGTTGGCGTAGAATTCCTCGAAATGGGGCATCGCGGCTCGCTCCCTTCTTGGTTAAGCCCGGGGCTTATCCCGGGTATCCATACCTTTGTTTCGCTCAGGCATAGATGGCGTGGATGGCCGGCTCAAGGCCGGCCATGTCGCATGGTGTCACCGCACCAGAACGTTCCGGAATTGCCAGGGATCCAAGGGGTCGATGTCCTCCGGGAAGAAGCCGGGGCGGCCGGTGAGCGGCGTCCAGTCGGTGTAGATGCCCTTCACCGGCCCGAGATAGGGCATCTGCACCTCAAGGCAGCGGCGGAAGTCGATGTCGTCCGCCTCGACGATGCCGGCTTCCGGGTTCTCCAGCGCCCAGACCATGCCGGCGAGCACGGCGGAGGTCACCTGCAGGCCGGTGGCGTTCTGGTAGGGCGCGAGCTTGCGGGTCTCCTCGATGGAGAGCTGCGAGCCGTACCAATAGGCGTTCTTGGCATGGCCGTAGAGCAGGACGCCGAGTTCGTCGATGCCGTCGATGATCTCGTCTTCCGTCAGGATGTGGT